>NZ_JAABLS010000017.1:0-233727 GCF_009915195.1 Proteus sp. G2674 | reverse complement strand
CGGGAGAGGCTTGCATTACTACATTCGTCACGGCTTCTGCTCGTCCTTCAATCGCTAATGCACGACCAGGATCCATTAACCCAGAAAGGATATCTTGAATAATGGCTTGTGGCTCTTCACTACGCGGATTGTCATCGGTGATAACTACTTTATCGGCAAACTGCTCAGCTACAGCGCCCATTAGTGGGCGCTTACCTTTATCTCTATCACCACCACAACCAAAGATACACCACAGTTTACCAGTACAGTGTAAGCGTGCCGCTTGTAACGCTTTTTCTAAGGCATCTGGCGTATGAGCATAATCAACGATCACCGTAGGACGGTTATCCGCACTAAATACTTCCATACGACCACAAACGGGGGTTAATGCACTGGAAGTGTTAATCACTGCATCAAGAGGGTATTCAAGAGCCAAAAGTGTAGCTAAAGCACAGAGTAAGTTACTGACATTAAAAGCCCCCATTAATGGGCTTTCAATTTCACCTTCTCCCCAACTTGAATTAAAATGGATAGTGGCACCCGCATCATGGTAATTGATTTGTGTCGCTTGCACATAGCGCCCTTGCCAATTTGCCGGCAATTTATCCGCCATAGTCACCGCCACTGCATCGGGTAGATGCGTCAACCATTTATGCCCTACCGCATCATCAGCATTAATGATTTTTTCGCCACTATGGTGGGTCGAAAATAACAACCATTTAGCCTGTTCGTAATTGGCCATATCACCATGATAATCAAGGTGATCGCGACTTAAGTTGGTAAATACGCTGGCGACAAAAGGTAGCGCACTAACGCGCCCTTGAACTAAACCGTGTGACGAAACCTCCATTGCGGTAAAGGTAGCGCCTTGATTAACTAATTGCTGTAATTCTAATTGGATATCAACCGCTGAACCGGTTGTATTCATTGCCGGAACAATATGATCTAATAACCCATTGCCTACCGTTCCCATAACGGCACTGACTTCACCTAAACCTTGCGCCCACTGTGCTAACAATTGTGTTGTTGTCGTTTTTCCGTTAGTACCAGTGACACCAATCAGCTTTAATTTATCCGCTGGCTGATGATAAAAAATTCCTGCAAGTTTTGATAATTGACAATTTAGGTTTTCAATATAAATAACGGGTATACCATGACTTTCACGAATTTCGCCATGAGTAGCAATACCTTCAGCTTCCGCTAAAACAGCACAAACACCTTGTGCAATTGCCTGAGGAATATAGCGTCTACCATCCGTTTCATGGCCTTTAATTGCCACAAACAGATCACCACTCGCGGCTTTTCGGCTGTCGAGTGTCATGTCTTTAAGCGTTAAAGACGGTGCTTGTATCCCGAGTGCCCCTAATAGGTCACTTAAATTAGGATCTGCCACTTGTATCCTCTTTTTTATTAATCACTATTTCACTTTTATCGTCTGGCGTTAATGCATCAGGCTCTACATTCATCGTACGTAGAACCGCGCCCATAATTGTGCCAAACACTGGTGCAGAAACTGCACCCCCATAATATTTGCCCGCTTTTGGCTCGTTAATGATCACTACTAAGGCAAAGCGTGGACGGCTTGCCGGTGCAACACCGGCTGCATAAGAAATGTAGGCATTAATATACTTTCCATCTGGGCCGACTTTTTTCGCGGTCCCGGTCTTAATCGCAACACGATACCCTTTGATCGCAGCACGAACGCCACCACCGCCCGGTAAGGCGACACTTTCCATCATATGAACCACTGTTCTCATGACTTTTTCAGGAAAAACGCGAGTACCCGGTACAGGAGGGTCGACTTTAGTAATAGAAAGCGGTCGATAAATACCAAAACTACCGATAGTTGCATAGACACGCGCTAACTGTAATGGCGTTACCATTAGCCCATATCCGAATGAGAAGGTGGCCCTTTCAAGATCGGACCACCGTTGTTTTTTTATTGGAAATATGCCACTACTTTCACCAACTAGCCCCAAGTTAGTTGGTTTTCCGAGGCCAAAACGGGAATAAACATCTACCAGTTCAGACGCCGGCATCGCTAACGCAAGGCGAGATACCCCTACGTTACTCGATTTCTGTAAAATTCCAGTTATCGAAAGCTCACGATAAAGCGCAACATCTTTTATCTGATGACCACTGATTCGATAAGGAACAGTATTAATAACGGTATTTTCTTTAATAATATTATTGTTTAGCGCACTCATAACCACCATCGGCTTTACCGTAGAGCCTGGCTCAAAAATATCGGTGATAGCTCGATTACGCATCGCATCTTTCGGCGTTCCCGCTAAATTATTCGGGTTATAGGATGGGCTATTTGCCATCGCTAACACTTCGCCTGTATTGACATCAACCAAAACCGCCGTACCTGATTCGGCTTTATTTTCAATGACTGCATTGGTTAACTCTCTATACACAACAGATTGTAAACGCTCATCAATGCTTAACATTAAGTTGTGAGCAGCTTGGCTATCTGTTTGAGCGATATTTTCAATCACACGGTTAAAGCCATCTTTGCGTACAACTCGCTCTCCGGGGGCTCCGGTAAGCCATTGGTTAAAGCTTTTTTCAACCCCTTCAATACCATCACCATCAATGTTTGTAACACCAATGATGTGAGCGGTCACTTCTCCTGAAGGATAATAGCGTTTGGACTCTTGGCGCATGTTTATCCCTTTGATTTTCAGCTTACTTATGTAATCACTAATTTCAGGATTAACTTGGCGCGCAAGATAGATAAAACGAGCGGAAGGTGTTGCAGAAATTTTTTGAGAAATTTGATTAACGGGAAGTTTTAATGCATCAGCAAGTGCTAACCAACGTGAATCGGTCATATCAGGGTTAGCTTCTAACACAACTTTAGGATCAGCCCAAATAGCATATACAGGGACACTCACCGCCAATGGTCTTCCCATACGATCGCTTATCATGCCACGAGCTGTGGGGACTTTTTGCACACGTAAAGAGCGCAGATCCCCTTCGCGGATCAGGGGATCTGGGTTAATAATCTGTAAATAGGCAACTCGTATTAATAACGCCGCTAAAGCAATACCAATACCACCGCAAAGCAACGCAAAACGCCAACTCACAAATCCTGTTTTTTCTTCAGGTTTACGGAGTTTGGCATTTGACTTTGTCTTTGTCTTCGCTTTTGCCGAACGTGAAAATTTCATACTTGCCTTAATTATTTAGTAACCACAATATTCTCTTTAGTTGGATCAACATGAACCATGCCTAACTGTTCACTTGCAAAACGTTCAACTCGGCTATGGTCCGCCAATGCATTTTCCTCAAGGATCAAGTTGCGCCATTCAATATCCAATACATTTTTTTCTAACACTAAGCGCTCTTTTTCTGCTGTCAGTAAGCGTGTTTTATGTGCTGTCGTTACCACATAGATCGCGGAGATAATAACGGCGAAAAAAAGAATAAGTGGCAATTTGCCGTGACGCAGTAAATCTTGTCCTATTACTCCCGGTAATGAATGGCGTTCAGTAGACATTTATTCCTCAATACGCTGTGCGACGCGTAAAACAGAACTTCGCGCTCGTGGATTCTCCTCAACTTCAACACCGGTAGGTTTCATTTTATGAATACTACTCAGGCGAGCACTTCCTAGTGCTTTAATTTGTTCTTCTGTTAATGGGATCCCCGCTGGAACAACAGGCCCTTTACTTTCATCTCTTATAAAGCGTTTAACTAATCGGTCTTCTAAAGAGTGGAAACTAATCACCGATAAACGCCCTGCTGGCGCTAAAATAGACACGGCGCCTTTTAATGCTTTTTCAATCTCATCTAACTCACTATTGATATAGATACGGATCGCTTGAAAGCTACGTGTTGCAGGGTGCTTATGTCGCTCTTTTACTGGACTTGCTTCACTAATCAAATCCGCTAACTGTTTAGTACGTGTTAATGGCTCTTCAGTTTTATTACGCGCCACAATGGCACGGGCAATGCGTTTCGCGAAACGCTCTTCACCGAAGGTTTTTAGCACCCAAGTAATATCATCTTCTTCGGCATTCATTAACCACTGTGCAGCTGATTGTCCTGTGGTTGGGTCCATACGCATATCGAGTGGCCCATCACGCATAAAAGAGAATCCTCGTTCAGGATCATCTAATTGCGGTGAAGAAACGCCTAAATCTAATAATACGCCATCAACTTTGCCACTTAAACCTAACTCATTGATATAGTGTTCAATATTTGAAAAAGGCCCATGAATAATAGAGAATCGTGGATCATCAATTTCATTTGCCACTGCGATAGCTTGTGGATCTCTATCAATCGCAATGAGACGGCCTTGTTCACCTAGTTGCGATAAAATCAGACGAGAGTGCCCGCCACGGCCAAAAGTACCGTCAATATAAATACCTGAAGGTTTAATATTCAGGCCGTTTACTGCTTCATCCAGTAATACACTGGTATGGCTAAAATTATTCGTTGTCATTATTTAAAGTGATAAATCCAATAGTCGTGTCGATAACGGTTCCTGTGAGGTTTGCTCTGCCAAAATGTCTTCTTTGATCTGTTGATACCAGACCTGTTCATCCCACAATTCAAATTTATTGAATTGACCGACTAACATGACCTCTTTGGTTAGCCCCGCGTGCTGCCTTAGCGTGCTAGCTAACAAAAGACGTCCTGCGCTATCCATTTGGCATTCACTAGCATGCCCAAGTAATAAACGCTGCACTCTTCGTTCGGCGGGATTCATGGAAGAAAGCGCCGCCAGTTTTAACTCAATTTTTTCCCATTCAGGAAGGGTATACAGCAATAAACATGGCTGATTGAGATCAATGGTACAGACCATTTGACCTTCAGAAGCCTCGTTCAGCGTTGTTCGATAACGGGAAGGAACTGTTATTCGCCCTTTGCTGTCGAGATTAACGAGTGTTGCACCACGAAACATCCTCATTTCCCTCAGCGTTATAATTTACACCACATTATCCCACAAATCCCCACAAATAGAGTTTACGGATGGTATGAAAACGTTGTCAAGCCAGTTGTAGGACGCTTTATTGATATTTACAGTAATTTTATAATCTCATCGAAATGAACAAATTATCAGCAGGCTAAAAAAGCAGAATATTAACACTATGATTCCTATCGGTTATTTTTTATTTTTCTTATTTGTTCTCAAATAGTGATTATTTATAGAGATGAAAAAGGGAAAAATAAGATAAAGAAGTCATAAAAAGAAAATGACCTATTTAATGAGATAATGCCTATTTATTGTCGTTCATTTACCTTTAACCAACATAACAATACAAAGCCCTCTTTAAATTAAAAAACCGGCTTAATCTACTGAAAAAATAATGTGATATCATGTAGATAATTTTTTACTGTCGAGTTTTCTTTCTGCAAAGTTAATAAATAAATTATTTTATTTAAGTAATATTACTTATAGAAATATCAAAATTTCACCCGCGAATTAAACAAAACAGGATAAATTGTAAAAAAACGTTTAAGATTAATCTCAAATTTTATTTTATTTAAGTCACCCGACATTATTTAACCAAATAAACTATCCCTGCTTTAATTTAATAAAGCAGGGATAGTCATTATAAAAAATGCTGAGTCAGAAAGTGAACGCTAATTAACGAGTACGTCCTAAACTACCTCGGCGACATAAATCACGTCGAATACGTGTAATACCCGCTTGTGGTTTTTGCTCTTCTTCAAGACTTGCTAAAACCAGCTCTAATACACGTTGTGCAATATCACGATGTCGCTGAGCCACCGATAATACTGGACATTCGAGGAAATCTAATAATTCATGATCACCAAATGTAGCAATCACTAACTGCGTAGGTAAGCGTCCACTTCTTTGCAACGTTACATCCATCACACCTTGTAATAGCGCAAAAGAGGTCGTAAAGAGTGCATCAGGCATCGGGTTATTATTTAACCATTCCGAAAATACCTCTGCCGCCGCTTCTCGTTCATAACTATTCGCATAAAGATAAGTCACTTGTCGTGGATCATCTTGCCACACACTACGAAAGCCCTGTTCACGTAAAAAACTGACTGACAGTTCGGGCAATGCGCCTAGATAGAGAACCGATTGAGAAGGAAAAGCTTTAAGCTCACTCGCTAACATTTTTGCGTCTTCTAAATCATCACCGACGACGCTAATAAAATGTTCACTCTCTAACGCCCTATCTAAGGCAATGATAGGCAACGAACGATTAGCCCAACGCTGATAAAATGGGTGCTCTGGGGGTAATGCCGTTGATACAATAATGGCATCAACTTGGCGTTGTAGTAGATGTTCTACACAACGAATTTCGTTGTCAGGTTGATCTTCTGAGCAGGCAATCAGCAATTGATAACCACGTTGACGCGCTTGTCGTTCAAGATAATTGGCAATTCTGGTATAACTGGTATTTTCCAAATCAGGAATAACCAAACCTATAGAACGCGTACGACCAGCACGTAATCCCGCGGCAACAGCGTTCGGGTGGTAATTGTGCTCTCTGACCACCGCCATCACTTTTTCAACAGTCTTGTCACTTACACGGTACTGTTTAGCTTTACCATTAATGACATAACTCGCTGTTGTTCGTGAAACACCAGCCAAGCGGGCGATTTCATCCAGTTTCACTTTAGCCTCTTCTAATTATTAATAGGGTATTTATTACATTATTGCTATGGTTTTCAGTCATCATGCTGATCTGAATCTGCATTTTAACACAATTTACTGATAAAACCGTATGCGTCAACGTTTCCGTTTATACCTTTTACCAATTACTTGCATTGTTACTGCCTATGACTTACCTAAAGTGCAATAAAAAAGCACCCTTACGGTGCTTTTTTGTCTGGTGATCACGACTCTTGATACATCTGCTCAATTTCATTTCGATAGCGTTCAGAAATTATTTTACGTCTTAATTTTAAGGTAGGTGTCAATTCTCCAGACTCCATCGTAAACCCTTCCGCTAATAGAGTAAATCGTTTAACTTGATGGAAACTAGCAAAATTACGTTGCATTTCACGCAAGCGTTCATCAAATAATTCTTTGATCTTAGTATGGCGTAATAACTCTATCCGATCGTGATATTTTAAATTTAATGCTCGAGCATGTTCTTCTAATGCATCAAAGCAAGGTACGATCAGTGCAGAAACAAATTTACGGGTATCTGCAATCACAGCGATATGCTCAATAAAGCGATCTTGCCCTAATGTACCTTCAATCATTTGCGGTGCAATATATTTTCCATTTGAGGTTTTCATAAGATCTTTCAAACGTTCGGTAATATATAACATCCCATCTTCATCTAATGCACCCGCATCACCGGTACGTAACCAACCATCTTCAGTAAACGCGGCAACCGTCTCTTCAGGCTTATTAAAATAACCTTTCATCACGATACTACCACGCACTTGGATCTCGTTTTCTTCGCCTATACGTACCTCAACCCCCGGTAACGGAGTACCAATAGAGCCTAGTTTATAATGGTTTTCTTCCCAACAAGATACCGTGGCACAAGTCTCTGTCATGCCATAACCATATTTAATATTAATACCCGCGGCTAAGAAAAAGCCGATCACCGCATCATCTAAACGAGCGCCTGCGGCAGGTAAAAAACGAACTCGCCCACCTAAAATTTGACGTAGTGGTTGAAGAACTTTTTTATCCGCAAAGCGATAACACCATTGAGATAGCACGCCTAATGAACGTCCAGCTAAGTGTGCCTGACGTTGTTTTTCACCCTGTTTAAGAGCCCATTTAAACATCCATTGGCGTAGTCGAGGTGCTTGAGAAACTTTCTCTTGAATGGCGCTATATACTTTTTCGTAAAAGCGTGGCACTGCACACATAACCGTTGGTTTTACTGCAGCCATTGCTTCCCTTACGGCATGGGTATCTGTGAGATAAACATTAATAGCCCCAGTATGCATAACATAGAAGCTCCATGCCCGTTCAAATACATGTGATAACGGTAAAAAGCATAATGAAACATCTTTATCCGATAATGAAAGGCGCTGATCATGCAGATAAAGTTGAGAAGCCAGATTGGTGTAATCAAGCATAACACCTTTAGGCTCACCTGTTGTACCCGAGGTATAAATCAGCGTAAACAAATCATCTAAACAACATTCATCAATACGTTGTTGTAGCAGAGAGTCATATCGAGATTGACAGTCACTGATTAAGTTTGTCAGATGATAAGAAGGTATTGTTGGATTTAAAACGACCTGAGAATTAAACACAATAATATGTTTAAGTTGCGGGCATAATAGCGCTAACTCAGAAACAACGTCATATTCCTTTTGGTCACCAACAAAAAGAATACGAATATCCGCATCATTGATGATATAAGCGGCTTGTTCCACACTACTTGTTGCATAAAGAGGAACTGTGACAGCACGCAACTGCAAAGTAGCAATATCGGCAATAGACCAATCAATGCTGTTTTGGGAAAAAATCCCCACATTTTCTTGAACAGCCACGCCCATATTGAGTAATGCATTTGAGAGTGCACGTGTTTTCTTTGCTACTGACGCCCATGACATGGCGATTTCAGACTTAGCATCCCACTGACGATAAGCCGTTTTTTCCCCAGAAGATGAAAATTGCATCTGCAATCTTCTAATTATATGATAATCATATAGATTATTATTATTTATCATGATTTTCCTGTTATTTATGGAAAAGCGTAGGAATAATTAAGTTGAAATAAAGAATAATGTCATCTTCTAATTTCAGCTTACACCTGTTCGCTGACTTATCTGAAAGTCTAAGTGATCCGCAAAAATAAAGGAATCTAATTTTACATAAATTTGTAAAATTGTGATTCATGAAAAGTTTTGTCAATTTCATCATACTAATGAAAATGTAAAAATGAGCCTGAACACTTTGTGAACAAACAAAGTATTAACAAGAAAAATATAATAAAATCAAAAGCTAATTATAAAAATTTATTCATTTACAAGATTAATAACAGAGAAAATAAAGAAAAAAATCGATTAGATGACAATAGTTGCAACTGATAGGGATAGGATAACAATTAGGGCAAAAATAGTGACAGCTACCCAAGAGACTTATCTTTACTATTTACTATTAAAGAATATCTTTTATTGGTTATTAGCAGTAAGCTAACGTTATCTGCCACTATTTCTGCATAATTAGCATAGAGTGCTAATTATGAGTGAATCACTCTTAGTTTTGACAAACCTCACTAAGTAAATTTTTCATCCATAAATGGCCTTTATCTCGCGCCGTTGACTCATGCCAAATTAAATAGCATGGACGTTCTACCTTCTCCCAAGGTAATGATATCGCCTTAATGTTCAATTGTTCTGAATAGCTTTCAACTAACCATCTAGGCGCAATAGCGACCGAATAAGTTTTTGAGACTAGATTTAATACACTATTTAAATCAGTACCTTCATAAGTAATTAAATCTTCTAACTCTGTATTCTTATAATAAGCAGCACTAAAAGACCCCACATCTTCTAAAGAAACAATAGAATGATGCTCATTTAATAACATCTCTTCAGTAACGCTTTCTTTAATTCGTGGGTGTTGGTTAGAGACAGCCAAAACCACTTCATCATTGAATAAAGGGTGTGAATGAAACTCTGGTTTATCAAATTGTTTATAATTAATAAAGAACTCAACTTCCTGATATTTTAATTGGTGTTCAATATTACTATTCAAATAAGACTTAATATTTACATTAATATTAGGGGTTTTATTTTTTATTCTCTCTACAATTTTTGGCGCTAACTTGATATCTAATGGACTGCAAATAGATAAGCTAAACACACGATCACTTTGTTCCGGTTCAAATCCCGCCCCTGGCAATTCATTATGGACTAATTGTAATGCTTGTCGAACAGGGCCAAATAACTGTTTGGCTCTTAATGTTGGTTGAATACCTCGGCCATACCGAACAAATAACTCGTCATTAAACATGATCTTAAGACGAGAAACTGCATTACTGACTGCCGGTTGAGACATACCTAACACCTGTGCTGCTCGTGTGACATTTTGCATTTGCATAACAGCATCAAACACCGTTAATAAATTAAGATCAACATTACGTAAATGCATATCTGCTGACTCTTTATTGGTCGTTGTTGCTGATGTGTAATCCGTCATTTTTTACTCCACTATGTTATTATAATTGGCGAATTAAAACTTATTAATAATATAAAAGCATATTAATAAATTATATATCTAACCATGACTGTAACTTTTATAAAAATATTACTACTTATTATTCATCATCCATGTACATCACAAAATGTATAACACAAACACCAAAAAATAATTCATCTTTATATTAAAGAGAATAAATTGACATTTAAATTACATATTAATGAAATGATTATACCGATATATATTACAACCTGTTTTACCTTATGCCTTGCAAATAATAAAACAAAATATGATAAAAATCATAATAAAATAATAAAATCTATCACCTTACAGGACACTTTCAGAACTATTACAGTCACCACGGTAATAATTTTTATTCTTATATTCAAAATGTTGCTCAAATTTATTGATATTGTTGTTAACTACAACCGCTCATCCCCCTGATAGTTAGTTGTTCAAAAAAAAAGCAAACAATTGTTTAATTTTTTATTTCACTCCCCAAGAGCGATTATGTGAAACATTAACCTAATCAATGATTGTTTGATAGATATAATCATTACTAAAAATTTAGATATTAGTCAGAATTACTAAGAATAAAATATAATTCACACATCAAAACAAATTAAAAAATTCCAATGCTTGACATGATGATTAGTATCCGGTATCAATAAATAAACGTTATTAAGAACAAATGTAAGGATGTTTCATGTTAAACGCAATTTTACTATCAAGCCTACTACTATTCGCAACATTGATGCGCGGTCGGCTGATGGGTAAAAAATGAAACATACCTACCCTTAGAGAAAAACCCGCGCTAATCGCGGGTTTTTTTATACCTGGGAGAGCGCAAAAAACGAAATAAAAAAGTATAAGGAACAGATTATGAGCAACAATGTGATTATTTTTGACACCACATTAAGAGATGGCGAACAAGCATTGCAAGCTAGCTTAAGCGTAAAAGAGAAGTTACAAATTGCTTATGCCTTAGAACGTTTAGGTGTAGATATCATTGAAGCGGGTTTTCCTGTCTCTTCCCCTGGGGATTTTGAATCTGTACAAACCATCGCTCGAGAAATTAAAAATAGTCGCATTTGTGCGTTAGCTCGCTGTGTTGATAATGATATTGACGTTGCCGCAGAGTCATTAAACATTGCCGAGGCATTTCGTATTCATGTTTTTTTAGCCACCTCCGCTTTGCATGCTGAACATAAGTTAAAAAAATCCTTTGATGACATTATTGAAATGGGAACACGCTCAATTAAACGCGCCCGACGCTATACTGATGATGTTGAATTTTCTTGCGAAGATGCGGGGCGTACCCATATTGATAATTTATGTCGCATTGTGGAAAGTGCCATCAACGCGGGCGCAACAACCATTAATATTCCAGACACCGTAGGTTATACCACGCCTTATCAATTCGGTGGCATTATCACTAATTTATTTGAACGTGTACCTAATATTGATAAAGCGGTGATCTCCGTTCATTGCCATGATGATTTAGGTATGGCTGTTGCAAACTCTATTACCGCAGTACAAGCAGGTGCAAGACAAGTTGAAGGGACTATCAACGGCTTAGGTGAACGAGCCGGTAACTGCGCTTTAGAAGAAGTGATTATGGCGATAAAAGTACGTGAACAAATGATGAATGTACAAACGCGTATTAATCACAAAGAGATCTACCGTACCAGCCAGTTAGTCAGTCAATTATGTAATACCCCTATTCATGCCAATAAATCCATCGTTGGCTCAAATGCCTTTGCCCACTCCTCTGGTATTCACCAAGATGGCGTACTGAAAAATCGTGAAACTTACGAAATTATGACACCTGAATCAATTGGTTTAAAAGAGGTGCAATTGAACTTAACGTCTCGCTCTGGTCGAGCTGCGGTAAAACACCGTATGGAAGAGATGGGCTATCGCGAAACAGATTATAACTTAGATTCTTTATATGCCGCTTTCTTACGTTTAGCTGATAAAAAAGGTCAAGTTTTTGACTATGACTTAGAAGCATTGGCTTTTATGGGGCAACAACAACAAGAGCCTGATGAGTTTGTAATGAACTATTTTAATACTCAATCCGGCTCCTCAACAGTTGCCACGGCCAGTGTCAGCATTAGTCGTAAAAATGAAGAAATCACTGAAGCAGCAACAGGAAATGGTCCCGTTGATGCTGTCTATCAAGCTATTTCTCGTGCTACAGGTTATCCCTTAAAACTGGTGACTTATCAATTAACAGCCAAAGGTGAAGGACGAGATGCATTAGGACAAGTTGATATCGTAGTTGAATACCAAGGACGTAAATTTCATGGCATGGGATTAGAAACTGATATCGTCGGTTCATCCGCCAACGCCATGATGCATGTTATCAACAGTATTTGGCGTTCAGAGCAAGTCGAAATAGAAAAACGCAAACACCATACAACACAAGAAGCGGTTTAATCATTATGTCTAAATATTATCATATTGCAGTATTGCCCGGAGATGGCATTGGCCCTGAAGTTATGGCGCAAGCACAAAAAGTGATCGATGCGGTAAATAAACGATTTTCACTGAATATCACGACCAAAGAGTACGATATTGGTGGTATTGCTATCGATAATCATGGCACACCATTACCGGCAACCACCTTGGCTGGATGTGAGCAAGCTGATGCGATTTTATTCGGCTCTGTGGGGGGGCCTAAATGGGAGCATTTACCGGCAGATCAACAACCGGAACGTGGCGCATTATTACCTTTACGTAAACACTTTAAATTATTCTGCAATCTGCGCCCAGCTCGTTTATATAAAGGTTTAGAAGCTTATTGTCCATTGCGTGCTGATATTGCGCAACGCGGTTTTGATATTTTATGTGTCCGTGAATTAACTGGGGGGATCTATTTCGGTCAACCTAAAGGCCGTGATGGTGAAGGTCGCGAAGAGCGTGCTTTTGATACCGAGGTTTACCATCGCTATGAAATCGAACGTATTGCTCATTTTGCTTTCAAATCAGCGCAAAAACGTCGTTATAAAGTCACGTCGATTGATAAAGCCAACGTTTTACAAAGCTCTATTTTATGGCGTGAAGTCGTCACTGAGGTCGCTAAGCAATACCCTGATGTGACCTTGCAACATATGTATATCGATAATGCGACAATGCAATTAATTAAAGATCCAGCGCAATTTGATGTATTGCTGTGCTCCAATATCTTTGGCGATATTTTATCAGACGAATGCGCCATGATCACCGGCTCAATGGGCATGTTGCCCTCTGCAAGCGTAAATGAAGCACATTTTGGTTTATATGAACCCGCAGGTGGCTCTGCACCAGATATTGCCGGTAAAAATATCGCCAATCCAATAGCACAAATTTTATCAACCGCCCTATTACTGCGTTATAGCTTTAATGAAGATAAAGCAGCCCAAGCCATTGAAGACGCAATTACAAAAGTACTAGCAACAGGCTATCGCACCGCAGATTTAGCGGGAGAAGGAAACGCAATAACAACCGCAGAAATGGGTGATCATATCGCTCAGTTTATTCAAGAAGGGGCATAACATGGGTAAAACATTATATCAAAAAATTTACGATGCACATGTTGTCAGAGAAGTAGCGAATGAAACACCTATTATATATATCGATAGACATTTAGTGCATGAAGTGACTTCACCTCAAGCTTTTGATGGTTTAAGAACCAAAGGTCGTGCTGTTCGTCAACCCAACAAAACCTTTGCCACAATGGATCACAACGTTTCAACTCAAACCAAAGATATCAACGCCTGTGGTGATATGGCGCGTATTCAAATGCAAGAGTTAATGAAAAACTGTCAAGAATTTGGTGTGACCTTGTATGACTTAAATCACCCATATCAAGGAATTGTTCATGTTATGGGGCCTGAACAAGGCTTAACTTTACCAGGCATGACAATTGTTTGTGGCGACTCACATACAGCAACACATGGTGCCTTTGGCGCATTAGCTTTCGGTATTGGCACTTCTGAGGTTGAGCACGTATTAGCGACACAAACCTTAAAACAATCACGTGCTAAAACCTTAAAAATCGAAGTACAAGGCAAAACAGCCAATGGCATCACGGCAAAAGATATCGTATTGGCGATTATCGGAAAATTGGGTAGTGCGGGAGGTACGGGGTATATCATTGAATTTACGGGAGAAGCTATTGAAGCTTTGAGTATGGAAGGGCGAATGACGTTATGCAATATGGCGATAGAGATGGGGGCAAAAGCAGGCTTAGTTGCCCCTGATGAGACTACATTTGCTTACTTAAAAGGACGTCAATTTGCCCCTCAAGCCCCATTGTGGGATGAAGCTGTCGCCTATTGGAAAACGTTAAAGTCGGACGAAGATGCTATTTTTGATGCCACCGTGACGATTAATGCTGCAGAGATTGCACCACAAGTGACTTGGGGGACGAATCCGGGACAAGTGATTGCTATTGACCAAATTGTTCCGCGATTGAACAGTTTTAACGATCCTGTTGAACGAGCTAGCGCCGAAAAAGCCTTAGCTTATATGGGATTAACTGAAGGTGTTAACTTAACTGATATTAAAATAGATAAAGTTTTTATAGGCTCTTGCACTAACTCTCGTATTGAAGATTTACGCGCAGCAGCAAAGATAGCTAAAGGGCATAAAGTCGCCTCCCATGTACAGGCAATTGTTGTTCCCGGCTCAGGTCCTGTTAAAGCCCAAGCGGAAGCAGAAGGTTTAGATAAAATTTTTATTGAAGCAGGTTTTGAATGGCGTTTACCCGGCTGCTCAATGTGCTTGGCAATGAACAATGACCGATTAAATCCCGGAGAGCGTTGCGCATCGACCAGCAATCGTAATTTTGAAGGTCGCCAAGGTCGTGGTGGCAGAACTCATTTAGTCAGTCCGGCAATGGCCGCTGCTGCCGCCATTCATGGGCATTTCGCTGATATTCGCACTTTTGCAACAGTATCATAAAGGAGAACCTAATGAATAAATTCACACAACACACTGGAATTCCGGTACCTTTAGATGCTGCCAATGTGGATACTGATGCGATTATTCCCAAACAATTTTTACAAAAAGTCACTCGCACTGGGTTTGGTAAACACTTATTTCATGATTGGCGATTTTTAGATGATGAAGGCACCCAGCCTAACCCATCATTTATTTTAAATCAGTCCATCTATCAAGGTGCTTCTATTTTATTGGCGCGCGAGAATTTTGGTTGTGGATCTTCTCGCGAACATGCGCCTTGGGCGCTCACAGATTATGGCTTTCATGCGGTGATCGCGCCGAGTTTTGCTGATATTTTTTACGGCAATTCCTTTAATAACCAGTTATTGCCAATCAAATTAAGCGATGAGCAAGTTACCCAGTTATTTAATTGGGTAACAGAGCATGCTGGTATGCCTATTACCGTTGATTTAGTTGCCCAACAAGTGATCGCCGGTGAATTATGCTTCTCATTTGAAATCGATGCATTTCGCCGTCATTGCATGATTGAAGGATTAGACAGTATCGGATTAACGTTACAACACCAAGCAGAGATAAGTGCTTATGAAGCTAAACAACCTGCTTTTATGCGTTAATCACTGACTCAATTACCTTATTTCACTGTTTGTTATCTGTAAAAATTTAAACTTTGTCATTCTCGCCGCTATTTACCTCGCGGCATTTTTTTTCAGTAAAACGAACAAAAAAAGCCAGTGACCTATTATCACTGGCCGGTAATCACCGCATGCTCAAAGGGGGAGTCTGTTAGTATTCATAATTTGTGATAACTAACATAAGAGCTAACTTTAAACACAAACATTATCGGTCTAATATAAGGAAATTAAAATTGATCACTTTAATAAGGGATTTCCTCTTTTATGACATCACCCCGCTTAGAGTTGCAATTTATTCGCTTATGGCAAGCTTTTGAGGGAAAAGAGACTGAAACCACATTACAAGAGCTTGCTGAAACATTACATTGCACTCGTCGCCATGTGCGTTCGTTATTAAACAAAATGCATCAAACTGGTTGGATAGATTGGCATGCAGAAGTAGGAAGAGGAAAAAAATCCACTCTGACTTTTCACTCTAACGCCTTTGACATCCAACAAAGCCGAGCAGAGCGATTACTGGAAGAAAATGATATAGAAAAGCTCGTTGCACTGATGGGCGATAAAGGCTCATTACGGCAAATGGTGCTTTCACAGATTGAAAAAAGCTTTCACCCTAGCCAACAACGTCTACGAATAATTTACTATCGCCCTTTTCGTAATTTATTACCCGGTACTCCGCTTCGACGCTCTGAATTACATTTAATGAGCCAAATATTTAACTCATTACTTCACTTAAAAGAGGAAAATGGGGAAGTCGAAGCGGAATTAGCCCATCACTGGCAGATGCTCAGCGAGCAACATTGGCGCTTTTATTTACGCCCTGCTATCTATTTTCACCATGGACGAGAATTAACCATAGAGGATATCAGCACCTCTTTAATGAGAATGAAAGTCTGCAATCCACTTTATGCACATATTGAGAAAATAACCTCACCGCAACCTTACGTTATTGATATTTATTTAACCGTACCGGATAAACAATTTGCCACCCTATTAGGTAGCCCACAAGCAGCGATCTTGCCCCAAGAATGGCGAACTCTCGCTAATTTTTCTCAGCACCCCATTGGCACAGGGGCATACCAAGTGATAAGCAATGATCAACATAAACTGCAAATCAAAGCGTTTGATCGCTATTTTGGTTTACGCGCACTATTAGATAACATCGATATTTGGGTGGTTCCTGAATTAAAAGACAAAATGGTTTGCTCTACCCTTCATTTAACCGATGATGATACTCATAACAACTCACTGGAAAGCCGCAAAGAGGAAGGCTGTTATTTTTTACTTTACGATAGTCGCTCAACACAATGCCAACAACCTGAGATCCGCGAATGGCTTAGTAGTGTATTAACACCGGTGAATATGTTGGCCCATTGTGCGCCCTCTTATCAACGCCATTGGTCACCTGCTTATGGTTTATTGTTACACTGGCACCATAGCAAACTGATCCCACCGCATGCTAAACCCGCTTCACTCACAAAACTGACCATTACACTGTATAAAGAGCACCACGAATACAGCACTATTGCTGAACTGATCAAAAAAATCTTATCTGACTATAATATCGAATTATCTATTCAATTGCTTGATTATGAACAGTGGTATTATGGTGATGCAAAGAGTGATATCTGGTTAGCTACCGTCAATTTCTATAAACCGCTCGAGTTTTCTATTTTTGCAGCACTTTATGAACTGCCTCTATTTCACCAGTGCATGGGTAAACGTTATGAAGATGCCCTAGCCTTATGGCGTCAAAAAGTATTACCGCTTGAAGAGTGGTGTCGCCAATTAACACAAAATAATTGGCTTTTCCCGTTATTTCACCATTTACTTGAATTACAAGGGCAACGTACGATACGCGGTGTAAAAATGAATACCTTTGGTTGGTTTGATTTTAAATCGGCATGGTTTATACCTGATTTAGAAACGCCCCCATTAAAATAGCGTTTTCACTTATAATTATGTTAATTCACAGAAACACGCAAAGTTATAAACACCAACAGTAAGGTCTAGGGGATTTATTCACTTTTTCTGTGGATATCTATGTGAAAAAGAGTGAGATAATCAGGGTATAGTTTTTATATTAGCGTACAGGCTGTTGAAGCATTTTTTAAAATATCACTTATAATTCAAATTAGTAGATAAGTTTTTATCCCTATTTCAACGATTGGATAAACCAATGAATAAAGTCCAATGGTTAAATTGTACGAAAAACAACCATAGTCGGTTTTATCCACAGGTTGTGCCGATTAGTTAATCGAAATAGGCAGATTTTGGGGAATATCGGCAAAAGTCAAGGCTGTAAATCAGAACAGTGATCTCACTTTTGCGGAGTTATCCCACAAAGCTGTGGATAACCTAGTGCAAAAGCCTGTTTATGATCTAAGGATAACCCTGAACAACTTATATCATTTATTATTAAAACCTCGATTCACATAAAAAAATGATGATATATCATGCTATTATGTTTTAACTTAAATCAGTGAAAAAACATTTTCCATCATCCTTTTTTTCTGTTTATTTATTGTACAGGAAGACAGTTATTTATGTTTACGCCACCAGCAGCACCTGAAAATGAATCCGTTTTACTCGCACGAGCACAAGCGCTGGCTGGTTATACCTTCGGTGAACTCGCTGCTTTTGCACAGCTTCCTATTCCTGAAAATTTAAAGCGTGATAAAGGTTGGGTTGGTATGCTATTGGAATACTATTTAGGTGCCAGTGCCGGCAGTAAACCTGAACAAGATTTTTCTCATATCGGTGTTGAGCTAAAAACCATCCCTATCGACCGTTTTGGTATGCCATTAGAAACCACCTTTGTTTGTGTAGCCGCACTTACAGGAAACAGTGGGATCACATGGGAGAATAGCCATGTAAAACGCAAGCTGTCAAAAGTATTATGGGTACCTGTAGAGGGAGAACGGGAGATCCCATTAGCACAGCGTAGAGTCGCTTCCCCGCTACTTTGGAGCCCCAATCATCTTGAAGAAGAGCTACTGCGTCACGATTGGGAAGAGTTAATGGATATGATTGTCTTAGGAAAAGTAGAAAGCATTACTGCGCGTCACGGACAAGTATTACAAATTCGCCCTAAGGCTGCTAACAGTAAGGCATTAACCGAAGCCATTGGTGAAAATGGACAACGCATCATGACACTTCCCCGTGGTTTTTATTTAAAAAAGAACTTTACAGCGCCACTGATTGCTCGTTATTTCCAACTTTAATGCGTTACAGTAAACAAAATGCCCCGAGTTATCTTAGTGAATAACTCGGGGCACAAATAACAATTATGATTAATTAATCAATAATTAACGATAGACAATACCGCCATCGGTTAAGATAGCTTGGCCCGTAATATAGTCGGAATCATCACTTGCCAAGAAGGAAACTAACGCAGCTACGTCATCAGGAGTTTGAGCACGACCTAGAGCAATACCGTCCACATATTTTTTATAGGTCTCACCTTTTGGTGCTCCAGTAATTTCAGCAAAACGCTCGTCAATCTCAACCCACATATCAGTGCCAACAATGCCCGGGCAATAAGCATTAACAGTGATGCCTGCGCTTGCATACTCTTTAGCTGCCGCTTGTGTTAATGCACGTACTGCAAATTTAGTGGCAGAATAAACCCCTAACATGGCAAAACCATCGTGCCCAGCAATAGAAGATGCATTAATAATCTTCCCTTTATGGCCTAATGCTTTAAATTTCTCAGAAGCGGCCTGAATACCCCACATCACACCATTAACGTTAATTTTGAAGATCCGATCCATATCTTCCGGGGTCACATCTGCAAGAGGTTTCACCTGTGCAATACCTGCGTTATTGATCATAACATCAAAACCGCCTAAGGTTTTTTCAGCATGTTCAACTGCCGCAAAGACTTCATCACGGTTGCTAATATCTGCAGCAAAGGTCGTTACTTTACGCCCTAAAGCTTCAATTTCTTTTGCTACATCGGATAATTTATCTGCTTTTAAGTCAACCAGAGCAATATCGGCACCCTCTTTAGCAAGACGTAATGCGATACCACGACCAATTCCCTGAGCAGCACCTGTAACTAAAATTACTTTACCATTCAAAGCCATTGTCTTTCTCCTGAATATTTACAGATGAAAAAGCTCTTCCAAAAAAGAACTTCATTAATAATTTAACAGTAGCAATTAAAGTGCGATGTGACAAAGAAATGATTATTCACTAATAAACACAATAAGTAGAATAGAATATAGTGAAAATAATTATCATTTAGAATAACAAGTTACCAAAAGGCCATCATCTGTTGCAAAAGAGCAGATGATCTTTTTTACTCATTAGCTTTATAGTTAGCAAAAAATGCTTAACTCATTCATTTAATGGATAAAAATAAGGCAATATCTAAATAGATATTGCCTTGACGTTATTTATGACAAAAAAAGTAATTATTTTTTAGCCGCTTGCAGATATAGCATATCAAGTGCAATGGTTGCTCCGGCAAGGGCGGTAATATCTGATTGATCATACGCTGGCGATACTTCAACTAAGTCCATGCCTACAATATTTAACGGCTGTAGAGCACGTAGCATTTTCAGCGCCTTATCCGTGGTTAATCCACCCACAACCGGTGTTCCTGTACCCGGTGCAAATGCAGGATCAAGGCAATCAATATCAAAAGTCAAATAAACAGGAAGTGAACCCACAATCTCTTTAATTTGCGCGACTAAATCATCAACGCCACGATCATTAACTTGTGCAGCATCCAAGACAGTAAAGCCGTTATTAGTGTCATGCTCGGTACGAATACCAATTTGCACTGAATGCTGTGGATCAATCAAACCTTCATTAGGAGCATGATAGAACATCGTACCGTGATCAAACTTACTGCCATTAGCATAAGTATCGGTATGAGCATCAAAATGCACCAAGGCCATTTTGCCAAAGTGTTTAGCGTGAGCACGTAATAGCGGTAATGTCACAAAGTGATCACCACCAAAGGTTAAACATCTTTTACCTGCTGCTAGCAATTTTTCCGTATGAGCTTGTAGCTTATCACTCATATCTTGTGCATCACCGAAGTTAAATACTAAATCACCACAATCAACAACTTTGAGGCGTTCACGCATATCGAAGTGCCAAGGCCAGCGATGTCCTTCCCACGCTAAGTTAGTCGAAATCTGGCGAATAGCGCCGGGTCCATGGCGAGTACCTGCACGACCTGAAGTTGCCATATCAAAAGGCACCCCAGTGATCACCCAATCAGCATCACTGCTATAAGGTTGAAAATTCAGTGGAAAACGTAAAAAACCAAATGCATTTGAGATCAAAGAATTATCAGTCTCATTACCTAACGTACAATTTTTCATGCCATTACCTCTGTTACTTATTTTAACAAGCAACATATAAATCAATATGATAGATAAAGAGTGATGTATCAACACCACTCTGCATTAGGAAGTAAGCATTACTCCTCTTCTTCCAGATAGGTATAACCGTATAAGCCACTTTCAAATTCAGTTAGGAACTGCTCTTGGAGTGCTTTATCTAACTGTGCATTTTTCACTTGAGTACGGAAGCGCTCCAACAATACCGCAGGATTAAGTTTTACATATTGAAGCATATCCGCAACGGTATCACCCTCTTCACTCAACTGATAAGTAAGATTACCTTTCTCATCAAGATAAACATCAACGGCTGCTGTATCACCAAATAAGTTATGCATATTACCAAGAATTTCCTGATACGCCCCCACCATAAAGAAGCCAATCATTGGTGGATATTCAGGATCATAAGCTGGCATTGGCATCGTGGTTTCGACCCCATCACCATCGACATAATGATCGATAATACCATCTGAATCACAAGTGATATCTAGCAATACAGCACGGCGATCGAGCGGTTTATCTAAACCTTCAATTGGCAATACAGGGAATAATTGATCAATTCCCCAAGCATCAGGCAATGACTGGAACAGTGAAAAGTTGACATAGAACTTATCTGACATACGCTCTTGCAGTTCATCAATAATCGGGCGATGGGCTCGATTACTTGGATCTAAATCATATTGAATATGACGACAGATATTCAGATATAACTCTTCCGCCCATGCACGCTCTGTCAGACTTAACATACCGTGTACATATTGAGTATGGACATCATGTAAATCTAGTTGACTATCATGCAGCCATTCACGCAATGAACGGCTATTCCCTTTGGTTTGCATCTCTTCCCATGTTTCCCAAAGGCTTGCGATAGGTCTTGGTGCATCTTCGGCCGGTGGTGTGATTGCAGTAAATTCGTTACGTTCAACACCAATAACATTGGAAATAAGCACCGTATGATGCGCAGTTAATGCTCGACCTGATTCTGTAATAACGGTTGGATGAGGTAATTCATTTTCATCACAAGCATCACCAATTGCCCAAATCACGTTATTAGCGTATTCATTAAGGCCATAGTTAACCGAGCAATCAGATTGTGAGCGCGTACCTTCATAATCAACGCCCAAGCCACCACCAACATCAAAATACTGAATATTGACCCCTAATTTATGTAACTCAACATAAAAACGGGCTGATTCACGCACACCTGTCGCAATATCACGGATATTAGCCATCTGTGATCCAAGGTGAAAATGCAATAACTGCAAACTATCTAAACGACCAGCTTGGCGTAGCGTATCAATAAGTTGTAGTACTTGTGTTGCAGCAAGGCCAAATTTAGATTTTTCCCCCCCACTGGCTTGCCATTTACCTGAGCCTTGAGAAGCAAGGCGAGCACGAACCCCTAAGCGGGGGATCACTTCTAAACGTTCGGCTTCTTCAAGTACCATTTTTATCTCAGACATTTTTTCAATGACCAAGAACACTTTATGACCGAGCTTTTCCCCTGTAAGGGCTAAACGAATATATTCGCGATCTTTGTAACCATTACAAACAATCACCGAACTGGTCATGTTGGCATGAGCAAGCACTGCCATTAATTCAGCTTTAGAGCCAGCTTCTAATCCTAATGGCTCTCCAGCATTAATTAGCGATTCAATCACACGACGCTGTTGATTGACTTTAATTGGATAAACTAAAAAGTAATCCCCTTTGTAGCCATAAGACTCACGTGCACGATGAAAAGCAGCATTAATTGAGCGCAAACGGTGCTGTAAAATTTGTGGAAAACAAAACAGCGCAGGAAGGCGTAAATGTGAATGCTCTTCTTGTACTTGCTTAACTAATTCTGTTAAATCCAGCGTTGCTTCAGGCACATCAGGATTTGGGCAAACACTAATATTGCCGCGATTATTCGCGCAGTAGTATCCTCCCCCCCAATATGTGATGTTATAAGTCTGTTGCATCTTACGAGCGATGTTATCATTCATGACATTCTCCTTAGGGAGTATGAGTTTATACCTTGCCTGTCACTATAGTAGTCAATAATTTCATGGCTAGCTGAAATGACCGATAAATAACAGTTAGAAGTAATGACTCACTATATATTTTTGTATGATTATCCAGCCTAACGCAGGATATAGTAGTAGAAAGCGATGAAGTTAACCGACTAATAGTTAACACAATCACCTATTGGCAAGTAACAGACAACTTCGCTCTAAAGAAAAAGAGCTCAAAGAGGAAATCACTCTAGACATACTACGGGTATAGTATTGGCGAGTACTGTTTTGGTTTTTGAAAAGAATAACCAGTAGACAATGGATCATTACCCATTCACTCCACACATGGCTTAACCTTATAAGCCATTTCCCTAACAGAGAAACAGGATCAGCAATCCTGCGGTTTACACTGTGATTCAGTTTTCACAGTAACGGCGAGGTTATACCTGTAGTTGAATCAAAATGCAAAAACAAAATAGATAAATCGCTTTTTTTTATTATTTTTCTTTTTGCTCACTTGAAAAATTGTGTCACACAAAAAATGATATCAACTATTGGATGCGAGTTTATCCCTATATTTGATTAAAAAAAGCTGGAATTAAAGAGAAAACAGTCCTAAAATGGACGTCTAGATGTTAAAACATCCATCCTTAGACCATCTGTATTAAGGTAACGAGATATAATGACTACACACCTTTTTACTTCTGAATCAGTATCAGAAGGTCATCCAGACAAAATTGCGGATCAAATTTCTGATGCCGTATTGGATGCAATTTTAGAACAAGATCCAAAAGCACGTGTTGCCTGTGAAACTTACGTTAAAACAGGCATGGTGATGGTAGGCGGAGAAATTACCACCAAAGCTTGGGTTGATATCGAAGAAATCACACGTAAAACAGTACGTGAGATCGGTTATACCAGTTCAGATATGGGCTTTGATGCTAATTCCTGCGCCGTTATCAGTGCGATTGGTAAACAATCCCCAGATATCAACCAAGGTGTTGACCGCGCAGATCCCCTTGAACAAGGTGCCGGCGACCAAGGCTTAATGTTTGGTTATGCCACTAATGAAACTGACGTTCTGATGCCAGCGCCTATTACTTATGCTCACCGCTTAGTCCAGCGCCAAGCTCAAGTACGTAAAAATGGCACACTACCATGGTTACGTCCAGATGCCAAAAGTCAGATCACTTTCCAATACGACAATAACAACATTGTTGGTATTGATGCCGTGGTTTTATCAACTCAGCATGCTGAAGATATTTCACAAAAAGACTTACATGAAGCGGTAATGGAAGAGATCATTAAACCTATTCTGCCAACAGAATGGTTAAATGAACAAACCAAATATTTCATTAACCCAACAGGTCGTTTTGTTATCGGTGGCCCAATGGGCGACTGTGGATTAACAGGTCGTAAGATCATTGTTGATACTTATGGTGGTATGGCACGCCACGGCGGTGGGGCATTCTCTGGTAAAGATCCTTCCAAAGTTGACCGTTCTGCGGCTTATGCTGCACGTTATGTTGCAAAAAATATTGTTGCTGCGGGCTTAGCTGATCGCTGTGAAATTCAAGTGTCTTACGCTATCGGTGTTGCAGAGCCAACATCTATTATGGTCGAAACATTTGGTACTGAAAAAATCCCTACCTCACAACTGATCTTATTAGTACGTGAGTTCTTTGATTTACGCCCTTATGGCTTAATTCAAATGCTGGATTTACTGCATCCGATCTACCAAAAAACAGCAGCATACGGTCATTTTGGTCGTGCTGAATTCCCTTGGGAAGCAACAGATAAAGCTGAGATTTTACGTGAAGCTGCGGGTTTAAAATAAATTTCCCTTGTTTCATAGCAAACTCATTAAACCACATCTTTTAGGTGTGGTTTTTTTTATTCCTGAAATTTATCTCTTTGTTAACCATAAAAAAAACCCCGCTATAATAACGGGGAACTCAAAGTGAGTAAGCGAGAACAGGGAGTTATGATGAAACAAGTAAATCAATCTCAATCAGGATAGTGTATCCACTCTCCTCCATTCAGTTTGATATAAGATTTTCCTTGGTAATCAACCACAATAGTATTTTGATTTTCTGATACCGTCGCGGTTTGTGGTAATTCACGGGTTAAGTCATTCCAATCAATGGTAGATTGATTAAAGATATCGCCATTCACATTACGGAGAATAAAATCGGATAACGCTAAATAACTACTTGGTTTATCGATCATCATAGGCGTATGAGATAAACTTTGATTTTTAAGTCCAGTAAAACGAATACCGACAGGAACTGTAGTAATACTTTGGCTTGGAATATCCCGCAGCCCGGACATCTGGGTCTTATCACCTTGTAGTGCAGCTCCATGTTCAGGAACAATCACTACCATCACTCTTCTGCCACGTTTATCAAGGGTATTAATAAAAGCATTTAAGTTATCGAGTAGCGCTGAGGCTCTTTTACCATAATCGGCTGTTGTATTTTCACCAACGAACCTATTACCATCATGAAGCGATACTAAATTGACAAAACTCACCGTCCGTTTTTCATCTGATTTTTCACGCGCCTTTAACCAACGCTCTAAGGTCTCTTTGTCGTTATAGATTTTAGAGCCATCAAAAGCGGTAATTTGATGAGAGAGCCCGCGTTGATCTTGCAACGGCACATTAAGATTACCTAACTCTCTAATTTCTTGAAGATAATGACCAAACTCGCCATTATGATCGAGCACCAATTTCTTCTCAAAACCTAAAGCAGCCAGATTATCCATCAATAGGCATTGCATATCGGCAGGATCATACAAATCAGCGTGTTGCGTTTGACCACAACTGGCTCTTAATAAACGTAATGACGCGGGACCACTATAAGAAGCGACACTATTAAAGCGATTAAATAACACATCAAAGTTGCCCCAAATAGGATGTTGCTGCAATCCGACGGCTGCTGCATCAGCAGTAGAGAGTGAACAAATATTAATAATTAAAATATCAAAGGGTTGTGCATTAGAAGAAAGTTGGGCTGGAGCCGGTGTGACCCGTTTATTTTCATAACGATAAAACTGAGCGAGCCATTCATCTAGCACTTTATTATTAGCTGGCTGTTTTTGTGGCGGATAAGGTGAGCTCAGTACGTTATTATTTTGCGCTATCACCTGTTCAGACGATACTCTCTCTGTGTTTTGTGGCTGCAACTTATCTATCGATGTACTGCTTTGCTCAGTAAAACTATTCGCAGAGACGGAAGAAACCATTGCACCTGAAAAGTGAGTAAATCCGTTAATATTAAGCCACAATACACCCGCGATAATAAACACCGACACCCTTACCCACTGTTCAATAAAGAGATACCCTACGAGTAAGATAAAGGCCACCCCGATCATCTTTAAGTTAATAAAGTTGACAGCTAATTCAACAAGGTACTCAAATGAGAAATTTTTTAACTGCCCTCCTTGCTCTAGTACCGTAGCAAAGCTGGGTAACCAAGTATCATGGTAGAACAGCATAATACCAATAGGGATTGCTATCCAATTACGTAATCTATACCAAAACGTTTTTGGTAATGGGAATAATAGAAATGCCAGAAACAACAAATTGCTAAATGCATCAAATTTTAAATAACCATACCAAAGTAAAACAAACTTGAGTAAAAAATAGAAATTCCAGGCGCCCAACCCATGCCAGTAATGTAAAAAACTGAACCGAGTTGTTTTAGTCTTGTTCATTTTAATTACCTACTTATTCGTATCTATATAATATCCGACATTGATATGAATATTCATATTTGCCTTTTTATACTTCTTATTTTTATAAATAACTATAAAGTTAACTCTTAATAGAATATTCCCCCATCAATTAGTAAAACTACTTATATGTAAAAGAAAAAGTACATAAAATAAATTACTGACAAATAAATATAAGCGATCAACTTAAAAATAATTAAGTTGATTAATAAACAAAACGCCACTTTATATTTATATAATAGACATAAATTTTATAGTTGTGTTGTTATTTTAAAAAATAAATAGCAACACAGAGTTATCTTATTTTCTTATATCCAAAACCAAACAAAATAATCACAAATAGATCGGTTAAATTAACACGTGCATTACAAAACAAACACCATAAGAACATAAAGCTAAAAAACAAAATAAAAACAACAACAAACAGATGATTTAACTAATTTAACGGTATTTTACTTGATAAAAATCAAATCTTTTTTGATCATCTAAAAAAGACTATCTTAGAATTTGTTATAAATAGGTAATTTACAATTATCTTATATTTCGTTTTTTTGACTAATAATGGTTTATTTATTATTTAAATGAATTTATTGAGAATATTATCATTGTCAAAGAGGGTTATTATTTATTCCCAATGGAATTTAAATTCGCATATTTAATTTATGTATTTATACGTAATTGAAATAACTATTTTTAAGGCATATCCTTAAATAAAGAATATTAATATTTTATTTAACACTTACCCCTTCTCTAGCTAAGAAAAATAAAATTATAGGTTAAGAACTTATTTTTACATGAGGGTTAAAAAATGGAAAATAAAAAATTTATTCGCTCGGAGATAAAAAGAGAAAAAGAGAGTACAAACCAAGATATAAATAAATTAAAGAAATTATTTTCAATAAACAACTATCACTATAGAGATATTAATAACGAAGAAAATCAACATAGCCTTATTTATCGTTGGCCATTACTCAACACATTTAATTCAATAACTAAATGAGAAAAACTATGCCACTAATTGTATTAAAAGGGCTCAGAGGTGGAGTAGGAACCACCTCAATAACCGTTGCACTGGCTCGCCAATTTCATCACCATAAATACAATGTCATTGTTATCGATAACTGTGTGAATAATATCTTACATTTTTATTTTCCAGAAAAACCACAAGGCACCACATTAGGACAAGCACTACTCGCGCATACCCCAATAGAACAAGCGATTTGTGATTATCAAAACGGTTATCAAATTTTACCTTTTGGAGTCGTTAATTCAGAAGATAAATTGCACTTGCAAGCATCTGCCACTGCCAACCAACATCTACAGCATTTTTTTACCGCTTTTACTCAACAATACCCAGACACTTTAATTTTTCTCGATTTACAACCAGAGCACGATACCCTTTTTAAATCATGGGTTGCGAAAGCCAATATCGTGTTAACTGTTACCACACCTGAAAGTAACTGCCATATTCGGCTTAACCAACATGCCTTTGCTGCCAATGAGTATATTCTGGTGAATCAATTTTGTGCTACCAGCAAAATTCATCAAGATTTTTATCAATTTTGGCAAGACAGCCAGTTTCCTTTCTGTCCAATAAAACTTCATCGCGATGAAGCATTATTAGAAGCCTGTGCTTCACGCTTACCTTTATATGATTACCGCGCTAATTGCATGTTAGTTGAAGAAATAAATCAACTTCTGCAATGGTGTTTGCCTTTATTGTTAAACAAAAAAGGATAGCCACAATGTCAGCCATCGATTATCCAGAGAAAAAAGCACCCCGCACGATAAGGCAACAACCTACTGCGCAGTCGCATATATTAACCCGTTATTATAAATTTTACCGTCATAATGGGGCATCATTCAGTGCGGCTATCGTGAATGAGTTTTTCTGGGTATTAATGTGGCTCTTTTTGCGTATGGAATCCCCTTTTTGGCAAAAAATAGCACGAAAACAGCAACAGTTATTTCCTCATATTAATCCGCGTCGCCCTAAATTATGTGATCCGATCCGATACTTATTACAAAGTATTTGGCTTATTTGCCATTATTTGATGCTCACCTTGGTGAAAAAACCAATTCAATTTATTGTCTATATTAGACAGTATTATCAAAATCTCTTTGCTCGCTTATCTCCTGTTGCGCGAGATATGATCCATCATAAGAAAACAAACACGCCACTATGGCAATACGCTCTATTATCGCTCGTTGCTGTTTTTGCCATTTTTATTATCTTATTAAGTATTACTCAACCTTTTGATTTAAAACTACAATTTGTTTTTGTTCTCGTGATTTGGCTGATAGCCTTAGCTATCCGCGATATCCCTGGACGACTGTCTTCTATTACCATTATTATTTTATCGCTGACTATTGCTTGCCGATATATTTGGTGGCGCTATCAATACACACTCTACTGGGTGGATAATCTGAGCCTTTTCTTTGGGATCTTACTATTACTGGCTGAAACCTATGCATGGATTGTGTTATTTCTTAGTTTTATGCAATGTATTTGGCCACTCCATCGACAACCTATTTCAATGCCTCAAGATACAACACAATGGCCTACTGTCGATATTTTTATTCCCACATATAACGAAGCGCTACAAGTTGTAAAACCAACACTTTATGCCTGTTTAAACATTGATTGGCCTAAAGATAAATTAACTATCTATTTATTAGATGATGGCTCTCGCCCTGAGTTTGCGGCTTTTGCTAAAGAAATTGGTATTCAATATATCACTCGTGAAAAACATGATTTTGCCAAAGCCGGTAATATCAACCATGCATTGAGCAAAGCCTGCGGAGAATATGTGGCTATTTTTGACTGTGACCATATTCCGACACGTTCATTCTTACAATTTACTATGGGCTGGTTCCTAAAAGACGAAAAAATGGCATTGGTACAAACACCACACCACTTTTTCTCTCCTGATCCCTTTGAACGTAATTTAGGCAATTTCCGCGAAACACCGAATGAAGGCACGCTTTTTTATGGATTAGTGCAAGATGGTAATGATACTTGGAATGCGGCTTTTTTCTGTGGCTCTTGTGCTGTATTACGTCGTTGTGCTTTGGATGAAATTGGCGGGCTGGCAGTTGAAACTGTGACCGAAGACGCACATACCTCATTACGCTTACATCGTCATGGTTGGACTTCTGCTTATATTCGTATACCTCTTGCCGCAGGATTAGCAACAGGATCACTTTCAGCACATATTGGCCAACGCATACGTTGGGCAAAAGGAATGATACAAATATTTCGTTTAGATAACCCGCTCTTTGGCAAAGGGCTGACACTGCCACAGCGCTTTTGTTACCTCAATGCCATGTTGCACTTTTTATCAGGCATACCAAGGATGATCTTCTTATTAGCACCACTAACGTTCCTTATCTTTCATGCCTATATTATTTACGCCCCCGCCATCGCTATCGCTTTGTATGTCGTGCCTTATTTATTACACATTTGGTTAGCCGCGACCAAATTACAAGGTCCTTATCGCCACTCATTTTGGGGAGAGATTTATGAAACGATTTTAGCTTGGTACACCACTCGCCCCGTATTAAGCACCCTATTCTCACCTTATAAAGGTAAATTTAATGTCACAGAGAAAGGGGCAATTATGAAGAAAAGTTTTGTCGATTGGCAAATTAATCGCCCCTATATTCTGTTTCTTAATCTTAATTTGTTAGGAATTCTATTTGCTTTCTGGCGTATCGCAACAGGCGATCCCGATGAAAGGTTAGCCGTACTCATGTGCTTAGTTTGGGTATGCTATAACTTAGTATTACTAGGTGTTGCCATTGCTGTTTCTGTAGAAGCAAAGCAAGAGCGACAGTTCCCACGGGTACGTCTAAGAGTACCCGCAATGCTATTACTCCAAGACGGTTCGCTTTATTCTTGTCAGCTCAATGACTTCTCTGATAATGGCTGTGCCATTGTATTACCAGATAATTTTACAGTTCCCTTATCTTGTCACCAAGAGATCACCGTTATTCTCAAACAAAATCAGCGTGAATATGCTTTTGAAGCACGTATTTTACGGATTGATAATCGCATTATTGGCTTACAACTGCTTAATATGGATACACAAAAATCCATTGATTTTACCGCCTGTACTTTTGAACGAGCCGACACTTGGGCTAATTGGCAACACGCTCTCCCTGCCGATAATCCACTGAATAGTTTAAGAAATATCATTTATATCAGTATGCGGGGCTATAACACCTTACTTAAACGCGCCCCGTATCTTGTTTACCTCTTATTTCGTTTATTAGGGCAGTGTTTATTGTGGCTATTATCGCTACTTCCACGACGTGTCAATGTTTCACAAATATTTCATTAATCTTAACGGTAAAACTCAGCTTTTTGGGAATTTATTAATGAACAATAAGATCTATGGGTAATAATAATGAAAAAATATTTTCTACTATTCGCCTTACTTATGCTTTCCGGTTTAGCTTATAGTGATGACGAAAAAGAAACGCCCACGGTTGTAACAGAACAACCCTCGGTAACAGTTGAACAAGAGGATGTCACTTTAGCATCACCAGATCCTATAGTCCCATCTCGCCAAGAAACGCTACTATTTGCAACAACAGCGCCCTCTTATGGCGCGCTGAAATTGCAAGGCTCTAGCCCTGATGGTTATCTAGAATTTGGTGTTCGTAGTGATGAATATGTTTCACAGGCAATATTAGATCTAGAGTTTACCCCCTCGCCTTCATTACTGCCTATAGAATCACATCTTAATATCTATTTAAATGATGAAATCATGGGCGTGATCCCCCTGAAAAAAGAAGATCTCGGCCATAAAAACCACATTACATTACCGCTCGATCCACGGTTTATTCAAGATTTTAATCATTTAAAATTTACTTTTATCGGCCATTACCGAGAAATTTGTGAAAACCAAGCCAATACCACCTTATGGCTTGATATCAGCAAAAATAGCCAACTGCATCTCACCTATCAATCATTGAAATTGAGTAACGAATTAGCCAATTTCCCCGAGCCTTTCTTTGATAGTCGCGATTTTGGTACTTTTACCTTACCTATGGTGTTTAGCCAATCCCCTAATCTTACCCAACAAAAAGCGGCGGGAATACTCGCTTCTTGGTTTGGTACACAAGTCGATTGGCGCCAGCAACACTATCCTGTGTATTACAATCAGTTGCCCAATCAACACAGCATTGTATTTGCCACTAATAAACAGCGCCCCGACTTTCTTAATACACATGCCAATGTCAATGCTCCCACCATTGAATTAGTCTCACACCCAACGGATCCTTATGTAAAACTGCTGTTAGTAATGGGTCGCGATGACAATGACTTAATTACCGCCGTCAATGGTATTGCCCGGGGACAAGTTATTTTTAGAGGGGATACCGTCACCATTAATGATGTCAATCTATTGGCACCACGTGAGCCTTATGATGCACCTAAGTGGGTACAATTAAATAAACCAATCTACTTTAATACCTTGCAAGATTATCAAGGTCAGTTGCAATCTCGTGGACTAGAGCCTGCTCCCATCACACTCAATATGACCTTACCTCCTGATTTATTTATGTTTAATAATACAGGACTACAGATGCAATTGCGTTATCGTTATACCGCTCCGGCATTTCAAGATGATTCTCGTATGTCGATTTCAGTCAACGATCACTTTATCAAAGCCTACCCTTTAGAGAGAGATAAAAAAGAGAACTTTATTGTGGCTTATCTACCGTTAATTCAAGGTTGGATCGAAAACAAAAATCTCCTCAATATCCCCGCGGTAAAATTAGGTGAACGTAATCAGATCCGTTTCTCTTTTGACTATACAAATCCGATCCCCGGAGGCTCCGTTGATCAATGTATTACTTATCACCCAGTCCCTAACACGGTAGCATTAGATGAATTATCAAGCTTTAATTTTACTGGTAACTATCGCCACTATATTGCTCTACCTGATTTGCGTGTTTATAGTCATGCTGGGTTCCCATTTAGCCGTTATGCAGATTTGTCAGAAACTCTTATTTATGTCAACCAATCCCCTTCACCTGAGCAATTAACAACGTTATTGATATCATTAGGTAACATTGGTGCACAAACTGGCTATCCCGCGTTAAATGTCTCTTTAACTGCATCATTAGAGGAATTATCAAAACAAGAAGCTGATTTATTATTAATCGGGACAATTCCCCCAGCACTCAATAATGATAAACAGATGAATGTCTTGATTGATAAAGCACGTAGCGAAATTACACTGCCATCACGTGAAATCACCATTTTTAGTCATACCAATTATCAAGATCTAGATAAGCGCCCAGATAGCAGAACATCTTTAACATCAACCGGATCACTCGGCACTATTATTGGTTTTCAATCTCCGTTCTTTTCACAGCGTAGTGTCGTGGCGCTATTAGCCGATAGTCCCCAAGGTTATCGATTATTAAATGAAGCGATAAGTGATAGTGGTAAACGTGATGCAATGCATGGCTCTGTAGTATTAGTCAGAGAGTCTGGTGTCCATAGTTTACGTGTTGGTGATACCTATTTCGTCGGTTATTTACCTTGGTGGGAAGAAGTTTGGTATGTTTTTGCTTCGCATCCTATTTGGCTAGGGTTAGCTGCCATTGTCGGTATTGTGCTTATTTCTCTTCTTATTTGGCGAGCAATGAAAATAAGAAGCCAACGTCGTCTTGCGGATAAGGAGTAAGTTATGATGTGGCGCATTTGTTATCAATATCGCCAATATCTCCTTGCTCTTGGTTTGCTGGCAGGCATATTGCCTGTCACGCAAGCCGCAGATGATCCGACTGAAACTTTTTTATATGAGCAAGTTAGACTAGGCAACTCGAAAAGTAACGATGTTTTAGTTTCTCAATCACTGTATCGTTTATCACTTATAAAACCGAACGATCCTAGTGTGTTGTTAATGCGTATCCAATTTGCTGTAAAACAAAAAGAAACAGCAAAAGCACAACAACTGGTTGAGCAATTACGTATACATGGCGAAAATACTGAACAATATCAACGTGCGATTAAGCTACTATCATTAACTAATGAAGATAACCGCCAAATCCTACAAAAAGCCTACCTTTATCAGACTGCGGGTCGTTATGATGAAGCCTTGCAATTATATGATGATATTTACCAAGGCACGCCCCCCGATGAAGGGTTAGCCCTTGAGTATCTCAATGTATTAATTGCTGCAAACCATGCCAACAAAATGGCACGTATTAAGCAGATTTATCACACTTATCCCAATAACCAACAGATAGCTAATATCTATCAGCAATATCATCTTACCCCTGCATTATCTACTCCCTCAGCAGCCTCTGCTCCCAATAACACACTATCTATTCGCGCATTAAAACAGCAGTTACGCCAGCAGCCTGATAATGCAGACATAATAGGAACATTAGGCGTGCGCTATTCGCGCGCAAATCAACGGGCACTCGCGATTTATTATCTTTCTCAAGCACTCACATTGGCTCCCAAACACAACGATAGTGATTTGTGGCGTACGCTGTTGCAATCAAATCAATATTGGCATTTACTTGCCAAGGCTGATGAAGCGTTATTAAATCAAGAGTACCCTGCCGCTAAGCGCTATTTTACCCAAGTACGTCAACTCAGCCCCTATAAAAGTGAAGCTTATATTGGTTTAGGGGATACCGAGTTAGCGCAACATCAATTAGAGCAAGCTGAACGTTATTATCAACAAGCGCTACAATATCAGCCTAATGACGCGGCGACTTTGCATAGCCTGACCAAGCTCTATCGTCAACAATCGCATCAAAAAGCCGCCCAATTTATGGCTAACTTAACATCACAGCAATACAAAAATTTAGCCCAAGACTATGGGTATATCATTTCAGGTATACAACAAGACTTAGCTGCTGATGATGAACAGCAACAACACTATCTCAGTGCGATTGAGAAACGTAAGGCTATCGCTAAAGCGTATCCCGATGAAGTCTGGAATATTTATCGTCTGGCGGATGATTTACTTATCACTCAACAACCCCAACTTGCTGAGGATTACTTTAATCAACTTAATCAACGACGACCTAATGATCCCTCTCGACGATATGCCTATGCGTTATATCTCAATAAAACAGGGCGAGAACAACAAGCACTTAACACCTTAAAGACGATCCCTTTATCGCAGCGCAGTGAAAGTATGAACGCCTTAGATAGCCAATTACGTTTTGGTCAAATTATGGCACATGCGCAATCACTAAGAGAACATAACCAACAACAGCAAGCTGTCGAATATCTTTTCACCCATATTCCTCCTGAGCAAAAAATAGAAAGCTATCTGTTATTAGCACAATGGGCCGAAGAAGATGACCAACTCAATCAAGCATTAAATTATTATCATACAGTATTAAATTTAGCGCCTAATAATGAAACAGCACTATTAGGTGCAACAGAGATATCTTTAGCACAACATCAAATAGAGCAAGCTCGTTATTACTTAGCTCAGATAGAACAATTGTCCCCTGAAAAATTTAATCACTATTCACTAAGACGTTTAGCAAACGCTGAAAAAACGGCGGGAAATATTGATAAAGCCAAACACTATTTTGTCTATTTAGCTCGCCAAATTGACAAGGAGCCAGATAGTGCTGATGGATTAATTTTACGTGATATTGGTCGTTTTTATCGTGATAGCCAACAAGTTCAATCCGCTCATCACTATTATCAACAAGCGATGCTAAAAGAGGGTATCACGCATACACTGCCAAAAAACAATATTGAATACACCACACTTATGCGTAACAACCCAAATGATAATTGGCTATCACGTAGTGTACGTGATGATGCAAGTACCCTTTATCGTCAACAAGAGTGGCGTTTTACCCTAGAGCATGATTATTGGGGATCAAATGGCAGTGAGGGATACTCTAAATTACGCGCTCATACCACCATGTTACAACTGGATCATCCTATTTATCATGGCCGTTTCTTTTGGCGTACTGATTTTGTGCACTTAAATAGTGGCACATTAGGTACAGCGCCATACGATGCTAAATTTGGTAGTTGTTATCGCACAGGTTGTTTCCCTCTAAAGCAAAAAGCCTTTGGTGTTAGTCCTGCTATCGGTTGGGAAAATGAGCAATGGCAATGGGATTTAGGTACCACGCCACTCGGTTTTAATGTGACTGATTGGGTAGGTAAAATTGCTTATAACGATAGTTTTTATCATCTCGGTTGGAGTGTAGATCTTCACCGTCGCCCGGTAAATAGCTCATTACTTGCCTTTGCTGGCCAACGTGATAGTTGGACCAATCAAGTTTGGGGGGGAGTAAGAAAAACGGGGATTCGTTTAAGTGGCAGTTATGATCTGGGAGGCAAGGATGGGTATTGGGGAGAAATATCGTTTGATAGATTAACAGGAAAAAATGTTAAAAATAACAGCAGTGTGAAAGCCATGGGAGGTTATTACTATAAGTTAATCAATGAAAATGATCGCCGCATTTCTGTTGGCTTAAATAGCATGCTTTGGCATTACAATAAAGATCTTAGTGGCTATACCTTGGGGCAAGGGGGTTATTATAGCCCACAACAATATCTCTCATTCTCACTGCCCGTTAATTACCGTCAACGTACTGAAAATTGGTCATGGGAAGTATCTGGCTCTCTCTCTTGGTCTTATTCAAAAACCGATGATAGCAGACGTTATCCATTACAAAACCTCGTTTCAAGCGATAAATTTAATTCTGATCCCATAGAAGAAATATTTAAGCATGAGAGAAATATCATTGATAAGGGGGATTCGGGTCATGGTTTTGGTTATACAGCAAGAGCATTAATTGAACATCGAATAACACCACATTGGTTTATAGGTGCCGCTATCGATATTCAGCAAGCGAAAAACTATACGCCAAGCCATGCACTAATGTATTTACGCTATTCATTTGATGGATGGAATGGTGATTTAGATCTTCCGCCTAACCCGCTTATTCCTTACGCAGATTTTAAATAATCCCGTAACAAGATTAAACAACAAACAGACAGCTAATGCGGTCCGTTTGTTGTTTTTTATCGCGCGTGATTAAAATAGTGATGATTATTGTGGTTTGCGAATTAACCCAATAAATAGCCACCCAACAATCATAGCTGACACAAATAATACACCTTGGGTAAAACCACCACCCGCTAATACCAAACCCGGTCCAGGGCAAATACCCGCAAGCCCCCATCCTAAACCAAATAAGATACTGCCAAAGACGAGAGGCTTATCAATCACAGTTTTAGTTGGAATGGCCAGAGGACAGGCTAATAAACTTTGTTGACGATGACGTGCAATTTGATAACTAATAGCACTGACGATAAGACCCGCCCCCATAATAAATAACAATGACGGATCCCAATCCCCACGAATATCTAAAAATGCCAAGATCTTTTGTGGGTTGCTCATACCACCGATGATCAATCCAGCACTAAATAATAGGCCACTAATAAAAGCAATTAATTTGGTCATTATCTTAGCCTCCGATGACATGGCGTTGAATATACACAGTCACAAATGCCGTCACCATAAAGACAAGAACTGCAACAATAGAACGACGCGATAATCGTGCTAATCCGCAAATTCCATGCCCACTGGTACAGCCATTCCCCAGACGTGTACCTGCTCCCACCAGTACACCGGCAATGATCAACTGCCAAGATGAAACGTCGATAATAGGTGTTAACGGTTTATCAAATAGATAAAACAGTGTCGGTGTAATCAACATACCGAGTAAAAATGCCCATCGCCACCCATTACCTTGTTGGTTAGTGGTTAATACCCCTCCTAAAATCCCACTAATACCCGCAATACGACCATTAAACAGTAACAAAATAGCCGCTGCTAAACCTATTAATAGCCCACCCAATGCCGAGCTCCAAGGCGTAAAGTGAACCCAATCTATATTCATAAGTTAACCTGCTATAGGACAATATAGCTGATAAAGTGTATTTAATAGCACCAATACTTTTTCATCAGCAATAGAATAAAAAATACGTTTTCCATCACGACGAGTATTCACAAGCCCTTCATTTCTTAACACAGTAAGTTGTTGAGAAAGCGTAGGCTGGCGGATCCCTAAACTTTCTTCCAATTCACTGACACTTTTTTCGCCCTGACTTAATTGGCACAATAAGAGTAGTCGATCACCATTACCTAGCGTTTTCAGCATACTAGAGGCTTCATTAGCCGCTAATTTCATGGCTTCCAATAAATCAGGTTGAACTCGTTGTGTCATGGTAAACTCCATAATCAATATACTTTTTAATAATATGTTAATTTATATATTGTGCAAGTTTTCTTTTATTGCGTGTTTTAATAAGGCGCTATATGCTCTGTAATATGAAAACAGTAAGAGTCCCTATCGCCTTAGTGCAAAGTGTTATGCGTACACTGCGTGAAAAACTGCAACAGGCCAATAAATATCTTAATACAGATTACCCAGAACCCACTCTACAATATAACCAGAGAGGAACTATTGCAGGCAGTGCCTATTATGCAAATTGGGAAATCCGTCTTAATCCTACATTATTGATTGAAAATAAACAGAATTTTATTGAAGAAGTTATTCCTCATGAATTAGCACATCTGCTAGTTAGTCGCCATTTTGGTCGTGTGGCACCTCATGGCAAGGAGTGGAAATGGATGATGGAAACTGTGTTACAGGTTAATGCGAAACGGACCCATCATTTTGATATCAGCAATGTAACAGCAAAAACGTTTAGCTATGCTTGTCGCTGCCAAGAAATACACCAGTTAACTCTTCGCCGACACAATAAAGTACAACGAGGAGAAACCCAGTATCGTTGTCGTCATTGTCAGGCGATTTTACAATTAATTAAAGAGTAAAAAAAAGTAAGCTTGGTCTTTAAGACTAAACGTCAGCCGAGGTTCTGAGTGACACTGATCAGGGATGTTAGTATAAACACTGGCAATAAAACTGCGGGAAGTCATTTCAAATTTTGATGAATTCAAATGATCAATTAAGTAAAAGTATATCAGGCAAAAAGATAGAGAAACTTATTGAATTTTATGCAAACTATATTCAAATACTTCACAAAATTACAGTGAATTTATCAAGCGTTGCATCATTGCAAGTAAGGAAGTTTATGATGAAAATAGAAAGGCAAATGCAATATCGCATGTAATTCAAGTAAAGCCTGAAGAGCCAAAGAAAAATATTCCTCCTAAAAAAGATCAAGAGTAATTTCTCACTGAGTCATATAGCCAAGATCAAATCATCTAGCCCATCCTTGGGATGGGTGATGGTATATATCCTTTAGCTTTAAATGATGTATACTTTGTATGCGTATCTATTTCAGCGAAGGTAATAAACTATGATTTCTGAGGCTATTATGATGGCAATGCTATCAAATCCAATGGATAAAAAAGATGTGGATTCAGGCTTGGCTAATTTAGCCATGTCGATAGCTACCATTGTTGATAAAAAGGCAAAAGGTGATGTATCACCAGATGAAATTATGGATTTAATTGTTGGTGGTAAGACCGTGCTAACGACCCTTGTTACATCAATCGATGAAATAGTGGCTTTACTTGATGACCCAACAAAAGATGACATAAAAAAATATGCAGGTAATAACCCTGATGAGGTTATGCGTGAATTGGAACGAGTGATTAACCATGGTAATAATGTAATTATGATGATTGAGGCAATGTATAGCATTGCTAAAACTACCAAGGCTTTTCATCCATTTGAAAGCATAGCTGATGGTTACTTCAAAGAAGTTATTCTTAAAATGGCTGCACTAAGAAACCATACACAAGCACTTTATAGACAATTTAATCAGCATATTAACCCGTTACGCGCAATGGAGGTTGAAGATGAATTCGGTGAAGAGGATATAGCATTGTTTAATTCCTCAATAGCTGAATTTAATCAAGATCTGCTTGCAGGTAACTTGCAATGCCGATAGTCACAATCACGCCCAGATATAAAGATAACGGTGTTTATCGGAAGTATGCGGCTAAGCTATCAGCAGCTCTTAATGGCTCATCCCTCTCTGGGTATGTAGGTAAATTTGCTGATTTTAGGAATAGCGCCATAGCGCGTCAGTCATTCATTGAAAAGGTTCATATAAGAACGCCAAATGAAAAACCTTGGGATGGCGAAACTCGACAGGCTGTTAGAGTGAGCGATAACTTTTTAGTGTTTTGTAAGCACTGTATGTACGATGATTATTACCAAATTCTGGCAATCATAACTCCTGATGCACATGCTCGTTCAGATGCGTTGCTTCCAATATTGGCAGATATGGCAGAAACTTATTTTCATTCTTTATCGCTTAAAGAGTTAGCTGGATTAGATCAGTTCTAGCCACACATAGCTCAAGGACGACTTGCTTGAGATCACATAGCGGGTGGTTTTATATTTAAGACGCTGACGCGACTTAAACAGGCTAAAGCCCATAACAAAAAATAAAGCCGATAACTTGTTAGTTTATCGGCTTTATTCGGTATAAATAAGGGAGGATTGATATATTAAGCAAACACACTCATGGTATGAGATGCTATTTCAAAGTAGATAATAAGCCCAGTACCATCAATAAATGTTGCAATAAAAGGTGCAGACACCACCGCAGGATCAACACCAATACGCTTTAATACCATTGGAATAATAGAAGAGACAATAGCACTCCAAACCGTAATTGAAATTAGCGTTAATCCCACCACTATCATCACTTCCATGCCAACCCCTAAGGTCCAAGCACGAATAAATCCTGCTATTCCCATGGTTAAAGCCACCATTATCGAGGTCGTGATCTCTTTTCTTAATACTGACCATACATTACGCAAGCTCACCTCACCTAATGCCATGGCACGTACTAATGTTGAGGTAATTTGTGTACCGCTATTGCCACCAGTACCAATTAATAATGGAATAAAGAAAGCTAAAGAGATAGCAGCTTCAAGTCTGTCTTCAAAAGCATGTAACACCGTACTGGTATAAGCTTCAGCAATAAACAGCATTAATAGCCAGACAACACGTTTACGCCACAAAGTGACCGGACTTGTCTCTAAATAAGGTTGTTCTAATGGCGACGTTGCCCCCTGCATTTGTGCATCTAGCGTATTTTCATCTTCAATTAAATCAGCAATATCTTGAGGCCGTAATACACCAACTAACTTACCAAAATGCATCACAGGTACACTGTCTAAACCACTTTGGCTAATTAACTGATAAACATCATGTCGGCTTTGCTCCGGTGAAACTGAGAAAAATGTTTGGCGCATAATATCCGAAACAAAAAGCCCATTATCAGCAAGTAGTAATGATTTAACCGGCAAAATACCGTTAAGATAATTATCTTTATCTACGACATACAGATAAGTCGGAATTAATTCATCTTTTAAATCATTAACCAGCTGTGCTTTTACATGTTCAACCGAATCTGCGACAGAAACAGAAATATAATTCTGGCTCATATAAGCACTAACGGTAGCATCATCTTTTAAACGATGATGTTGCTCTTGTATTGAATGATTATTGGGTGTGTTTAAGGATGCGCTTGCCATTAATGCAGCATCCATTTTATGTTGAGGAGTAAATTTCATTTTTTTGGTTCCCTATGACTGTTTGTGTTTAGCAAATCAGTTCTCAATAGGGGCGAAACCAGATGCGAGAATGCAAAAGCTATCTACACGTCTCGGTTTTAGCACTATACAACGTATCCGATGAATACTGGAAGTTACATGGAGATATACCTTCGGTCGATATATCTTGTCCTAATCTTGGGCGTCTCTCGACGTCGTCAGATCAGTAACCTGTGTTTGTATAGGAGCCTCGCCTAACGAGATACTGCACTTTTCTTGCGAATGCGGCGCGCATTATAACCACTCACATTATAATGAAAAGTCTCATCGTAGTTTTGTTTAAGTTCTATTGATAAATCTTAAATCGCTTATTTTTTACATCATTAATTAAATACTCACCTCAAATAGAGATGAATAAAATAGTTTTAAATAAATTGGTTATTAATTGATTATTTTAATGCTAATTTTTGTACTTTTATTTCTTCAGCTTGTGAGAAGATCTCATTGACTGTTTTACCATCTAACGATTGACACATTTTTCGCGTGATCATATCAGCATTTTTATTGCGCCCAGCAATGACTAAATCATTAAAATTAATATCATTTAGCATGGCTAATTCTATTGCTTCATCAAAGCGTTGCTGCTCTTCAAGCGGTAATGAATTGCGCATTTCTACAATCGATATTCGTAATGACTCAACATTAGAGCCATCTAGGGTTTGATTTTTTTCGCAACCAGAAAGTATGACAGTAAATAAACAAATAAATAACAATTTTCTCATATATCCCCCCTTCCCCTATCATAAATTAAATAATAGCAGAATGTGTATCAGTAAACTGCTAATTAAGTAAAATAAATATTTAATTCATTATAGCGTTACGTGTTATATATTATATTGAATAAATAAACTCTCTTTTTAAAAATAATAACAAAAAACCCCGCTAATAAATTAGCAGGGTAAAATAGAAGGATAGATAAAGAATAGATAATAAAATGAATGATTAGGCTAGTTCAACATCACCTGTTAATCGACAACTACAGGCTAAAACATAACCTTGTGCTATCTCATCAGCAGTTAAAGTACTGGTGCTGGTGACCTCATAATCACCTTTCACAATGCGTGTTTTACAGCTACCACACACTCCAGCACGACAAGCAGCCAAAACAGGAACACTGTTTTCTTCCATCGCTGTTAATAATGTCATCCCCACCGGTACGTTAATTTGCTTTAACGGATGACGAATAGTCATAGTAAGTTGTTGTGCTTCATCAACACACATTGGCTCATCACCAAAACGTTCCATAAAAATATTCTCTGCACAAACACCAAGATTTTTGGCAAAACGCGCAGTATCTTCCATATAACTATTAGGCCCACAACACATAACAGTACGACTGGCAATATCCGGCACTAAAGCGGCTAGTTTTTCTTGAGAAATACGTCCACTAAAAATTCCCTTATCATCCGGCAACTTAGGCATCATAATAAAATTGAGATTATAGGGATAAGCATTAGCTAACTCTAACCACTCTTTTTCAAAAATAAATTGGCTCTGTTCGCGAATATTAAAGATGACCGTGATATCCGCTTTAGGTTGATTATTTAACAACCAACGCGTCATCGACATAATGGGAGTCACACCGCACCCCGCAGCGAGCATTAAATAACGCGTTCCTTCTCTATCTGCACAGGTGAACTCCCCTTGTGCATCTGATAACCAGAGATAATCACCCGGCTTAACTTGAGATGTTAACCACGTTGACCCCACCCCATTGTCGATACGACGAACCGTTAAAGAGACAAAAGGACTTAATCCCGGAGAAGACGAGAGCGTATAAGCTCGCATTGTTTCATCGCTATTATTAATACTGACTAGTGCAAATTGGCCGGGTTTATAACGATAAAAATCATGGTTAATTAAATTCAGTGTCCACACTTCCGGGGTTTCCTGATGGATAGAGTGAACTTGCATACGATTAGGACAAAGAGCTGTTGGCATCGTCATGGATATTGCTTCCTTACCGAAGCCTTTAGGCTTCGGCAATGATGATGAATAAATAAATTAAGCAGAAAGAATTTCTTGAAGATCTTGTTCTGGCGTGGTGATCGCACGCATACCAAATTTTTCATTAAGTATTGCGAGCAAATTATCGGTTAAAAATGCAGGCGCAGTCGGCCCAGTATAAATATTTTTTACCCCTAATGAGAGTAGGGTTAATAAAATAACAATCGCTTTTTGTTCAAACCACGACAAAATCAAGGACAGGGGTAAATCATTTACACCACAACCTAATTTTTCTGCAAGATTAACCGCTAGCATAATCGCAGAGTAGGCATCGTTACACTGACCCACATCAAGTAAGCGCGGTAAGCCCTCTAATGTGCCAAAATCAAGTTTATTAAAGCGATATTTACCACAAGCTAATGTCATAATTAAGCAATCTTGGGGAATGGCACGAGCAAGATCGGTATAGTAGCTACGTTCACCACGACTACCATCACACCCCCCAACTAAGAAGACATGACGAAGTTTTTTCTGTGAAACTAAATCAATCACTGTATCAGCCGCATTTAATAGTGTTTGACGACCAAATCCAACGGTAATTAAGTGTTCAATTTCACTGTACGGAAATCCCTCTAAAGAGAGCGCTTGCTCAATCATTTCAGAGAAATCATCACCTTTAATGTGTTTCACACCCGGCCAACCAACAATACTACGCGTCCAAATACGATCGCCATAGTTCCCCACATTAGGATCAATAATACAGTTAGATGTCATTAACACAGGGCCAGGAAATTTTGCAAATTCACTTTGTTGATTCTGCCAACCACTTCCGTAGTTACCGACTAAGTGTTTATATTTTTTCAGCTCTGGATAACCATGGGCGGGTAACATTTCACCGTGCGTATAAACATTAATGCCTTTACCTTCGGTCTGTTCAAGTAGCATCTGTAAATCTTTCAGATCATGGCCTGAAATTAAAATAGCTTTACCTGCTACTGGGCGTACATTAACGGAAACAGGAGTTGGATCACCATAAGCTTGAGTTTCACCTTTATCCAATAACGCCATAATACGAAAGTTCATTTGACCAATGCCCATTGCATTGTCTAGCAACTCATTCATATCCGCAGGATCGGTACCTAACCATGCCATGTAACGATGATATTCAGCATAAATTTCATCATCGTACTGGCCTAAAACATGAGCATGCTCCATATAAGCAGCAGCACCTTTTAAGCCATACAAGCAAAGCATACGTAAACCATGTAAATCATCCCCCACTTGCGCTTTATCATTATTTAATGCAAAGCGTTGGGCTTGTTTCTGTAGACTGGCTAAGTCGTTGCCTTCTAATTGAATTTCGGCTTTAGGATGAGCGACTTGGATGGCTGCATTTTTGGCTAACGTACGTGATTTTAAGCTTTCACGTAAATAAATAGCCTCTTTGGCATATCCAACAATACGTTCAGAATCAAAATTAACATTGGTTAACGTCGAGAAGAAAGCCCGTGGCGCAAAGCTGTCTATATCGTGATCAATAATATCAACACTACGCGCAGCTAATGCCCATGCTGACAGCCCTTCTAATACTGCCACCAATAAGTCTTGTAGATCAGAGGTTTCTGCTGTTTTACCACACATACCTTGTGCATAGGCACAACCATTACCAACAGGTGTTCTCATTGTTTGTTCACATTGCACACAATACATATCGAATTCCTTCTATAAGATGACGCTTTATTTTTATAAGTTGCATTAAATATGCAACATAAGAATACGCCATTTTTATAGTAGGAAAAGTGTCAGATGAAATAATCTGCGCCATGTTTGATCTAACGCAATTTATTGCTGTGCTTAAGAGCTTGCTTTTTTTTCTGTTGATTTGGCTTCACACCTCGTAAGAGGGTAAGTAAACAAAGTAAAGGGCTTTTCTTATCAGGGAAATTGAGAAGAAATGTTGCAGTGTCGCACGGGATGATCTTGTTATATCTCAGCTAAAAAAGAGTGAGATGAATCGATTAAATTAATTAGTTCTCATTGTATATATAATATCTATTTATTATTTTTGATAGTTAATATTACCTATTGCATCAATAGCTAATAAAATTACTACAATTGATATATTTTAATAGTACGAGTATTACGAAATGAAACTATAGAATTTGACGATACTCCCCCTACACTGGAGATTAAAAATGATTAAATTAAATAATGTTCCATCCGAATTTCGTCCCTTAGAAAGCTACAAAATGTTAATCGGCGGCGAATGGGTATCCAGTACATCGCAACAAACGACCAAAACCTATAGTCCCGCAACCGGTGAATTATTAAGTGAATATCCATCAGGTACAGCTGAAGACGTTGATCTCGCTGTAAAAGCGGCTCGTAAAGCTTTTGATCATTGGCGTAAAACCTCTCCTGCTCAACGCCAAGCGCTATTATTAAAAATTGCTGATCGTTTAGAACAAGAGCAAGAACGTTTTGCTTGGATTGAGTCTCTTGATAACGGTAAACCACTCAATGAATCGAAAAACATCGATTTACCCGCCTCTATTGACCATTTTCGATATTTTGCAGGCGTGATACGCTCTCATACCGATGAAAGTGCTGTCTTAGACGAAAATACCCTGAGTCTTGTTATTCGTGAGCCCATTGGTGTCGTTGGACAAATTATTCCATGGAATTTTCCATTATTAATGGCTGCTTGGAAATTAGCCCCTGCCATCGCCGCTGGAGATACCGTTGTTATTAATCCAGCCACACTCACCTCACTTTCATTATTAGAGCTAGGTCGTATTTTAAATGAAATATTACCAGCCGGTGTTATAAATATTGTTACTGGTCGTGGATCTGTTGCTGGACAAGCTATTCTAGAACACCAAGACATTGATAAACTAGCATTTACCGGTTCAACCAATGTAGGTTATACCGTTGCAGCTGCGGCGGCGAAAAAAATGGTACCAGCCACTTTAGAATTGGGGGGTAAGTCAGCCAATATCGTCTTCCCTGATGCGAATATGAAAAAAGCCGTTAAATATTCCGCATTAGCGATATTAATGAACCAAGGACAGGCCTGTGAATCTGGCTCCCGTTTATTCTTACATAGAGATATTCATGACGCATTCTTAAAAGAGTTAAAAGCAGAATTTGAGCGTATCCGTGTTGGTGATCCACTTGATCCTAATACACAAATGGGTACCCAAGTCAGCCAAGCGCAAATGGATACCATTTTAGGTTATGTTGAGCTGGCCAAAAAAGAAGGTGCAACCATACTCACAGGAGGTGAGCGTATTACGGGTGAAGGGTTTGATGATGGCTTTTTTGTTCGCCCAACCATTATTATCAATGCCACAAACCAAATGCGTGTCGCACGTGAAGAAATTTTTGGCCCTGTATTATGTGTGATCCCATTTGATAATGAAGAAGATGTTATTGAAATGGCTAATGACTCTGAATATGGCCTTGGTGGTGGTGTCTGGACTCAAGATATTAACCGCGCACTACGAGTTGCAAAAGCCGTTAGAACTGGCCGTATGTGGGTAAATACTTATCATGAACTTCCTGCCCATGCACCATTTGGCGGTTATAAAAAATCAGGCTTAGGTCGTGAAACGCATAAAATGATGTTAGATGCCTATAGCCAAGTGAAAAACATCTTCATTAGTACCAAAGAATAATTAACCTCTAGTTAAGCATATTCTTATAAATATAATTATCTATACTCATCTCTTAGCCTTCTCCCCAGAAGGCTTTTTATTTGCTGTAAGCAACAAAAAACCGTATGCGCTTTTCTTAATATCTAATATTAACTGCTCACATACGGTTATTCGTTTAGATGGTCATTTAGCCTTAGATAAACAAACGCGTTTATTCCGCTTCTGCTTCTTTTTTGCTTACAGAATTCACTTGTTCATTTAGATCAATATCAACCGCATTAACATCTTTTATATAGTCTTTTGTTAGACGATAAACGATGGGACTCAGCAGTGCTAATGCAATTAAGTTAGGAATAGCCATCATCGCATTTAATGTATCAGCAAGTAACCAAACAAATTCTAAGGATTGAGTCGCGCCAATTGGCAAGGCAATTAACCATGCAATACGAAAAGGCATAATGGCTTTCGGTCCAAATAGATATTGCACACATTTCTCACCGTAATAGCTCCAACCTAAAATAGTGGTAAAAGCAAAAACAGCCAGTGCGATCGCAACAATATAGTTACCTCCAGGGATAGCCATAGAGAACGAACTTGCAGTAAGTGTTGCCCCACTTTGCCCTGTCAGCCACTGTCCAGTGATCACAATTGTTAATCCGGTGACAGAACAGACAATAATGGTATCAATGAAAGTCCCCAACATAGCAATTAAGCCTTGACGGATCGGGTTTTGTGTTTTGGCTGTCGCATGAGCAATGGGTGCACTACCTAATCCTGCTTCATTGGAGAATACGCCTCGTGCAACACCAAAACGTATTGCCGCCCAAACAGCCGCACCTGCAAACCCACCTTGCGCAGCAACCGGTGTGAAAGCAGATTTTACAATCAACATAAATGCATCAGGAATAGCAGTAATATTCAGTGCGAGTACGACAATCCCTGCCCCAAAATACCCTACTGTCATAATGGGCACTAATTTACCGGCAACATCAGCAATACGCTTAATTCCACCAATTAATACAGCACCGACTAAAATAACTAATGCAATTGCTGTCACTGTGGTAGAAATACCAAAATTACTTTGCAAAACATCCGCCACTGAGTTTGCCTGTACCGTATTACCTATACCGAAGCCGGCAAAACTACCAAAAATAGCAAATAGCGTTCCTAACCAAAGCCATTTTTTACCTAAACCGTTTTTAATATAATACATCGGTCCGCCAACGTAGTTGCCGTATTTATCAACCTCACGAAAACGTACCGCTAACACAGCTTCTGAATATTTAGTCGCCATACCTACTAAAGCAGTCATCCACATCCAAAATAGCGCTCCCGGTCCACCTAATACAACCGCTGTAGCGACTCCAGCAATATTGCCCGTACCGATAGTGGCAGAAAGCGCCGTCATTAATGCATTAAAAGGTGAGATTTGCCCCTCACCTCTTTTATCATTTTTCTCAAATAAAAGTTTAAATCCTGTACCTAATTTTCTAATTGGCAGAAAAGAGAGTCTAAACTGCATAAATAGACCGATGCCTAGAATACCGACTAACATCGGTACTCCCCACACCACGCCATTAATAGCGCTTAATATATTTGTGATGAAATCCATACGTTACCCTTTTTATCCAAATGTTATGTAAATATATATTTTTTGTTATCAGATACACTAAAGATGAAAAAAAGGAAATATGCTAGAAAAAAAACCGACTAATTATGAAATTGATTACATTATGTGAGAAATATCACTTGATGATTAAATTACGCTATTATTAGATACATTGTTATTTATATATAAAACATAAATTATGTATCAGCGAAACACGATCAAAAAATCGCAAAATCAACAACGCTTTAATTGGTTTAGAAAAGCGAAAGAAACTAACCTTGCCCCGGTGAAAACGCTTATTCTTTCCGCCATTATCGGTACGTTAGCCGGATTAATTGGGGTACTATTTGAAAAAGCCGTTGGCTGGGTCATTCATTTAAGACAAGATAAATTAGCCGAGGTATTAACCAACCCTTATCTTTTGGCTATTGGCACGTTACTTGTTTCCTCTCTTTTAGCCATGAGTGGCTACTACTTAGTGAAAAAGTTTTCACCGGAATCTGGTGGTTCAGGTATACCGGAAATCGAAGGGGCAATGATAGATATTCGGCCAGTTCGTTGGTGGCGGGTATTACCAGTAAAATTTATAGCCAGTATCGGTACCTTAGGCTCAGGTATGGTACTTGGTCGTGAAGGCCCCACAGTGCAACTAGGGGCTAATATTGGTCAACTCGTTAATGATGTCTCTCGCGTTAAAGATAAAGGAACGCGCCAAACACTATTAGCCACAGGGGCTGCTGCCGGTTTAACGGCTGCCTTTAATGCTCCCTTGGCAGGCATTCTATTTATTATTGAAGAGATGAGACCACAATTTAAATATAATCTTATCTCTATTAAATCCGTCTTCATTGGCGTGATCATGTCTTGTATTGTATTTCGCCTAATTAATGGTGAAGGAGGCGTCATACAGATAGGTAAATTTTCTTCAGCGCCGATGAATACACTGTGGCTCTATTTAGTGTTAGGAATGTTATTTGGTGTTGTTGGGGTTATTTTTAGTAAATTACTGTTTTATGTTCAAACACAATTCCAACATTTTTATCAAGATAAAACCTCACGTTTTGTTTTAGCCGGTGGCGTGATTGGTGGTGCATGTGGTTTACTTGCGTTGATTATTCCTGAAATAACCGGAGGCGGTTTTAGTATTATTCCTGCATTAAGTACCGGAGGATATTCGTTAACTGCACTGCTACTATTTTTTGTGTTACGCACCATCACCACCATTATCAGCTTCTCCTCCGGTGCACCAGGAGGAATTTTTGCCCCCACATTAGCCTTAGGCACACTCTTTGGTAGCGCTTTTGGATTAATGGCAACCTATCTTTTCCCCGATTATCAAATTCAAATTGGCACTTTTGCTATTGCTGGAATGGGTGCTTTATTTGCCGCAACGGTAAGAGCACCACTAACTGGGATTGTACTCGTTTTAGAAATGACCGATAACTATCAACTTATTTTGCCGATGATAATTACCTGTCTTGGCGCAACAATGCTGGCGCAATTATTAGGCGGGCGACCTATTTATACGGTTCTACTCGAAAGAATACTACAACGCTCAGAAGCCAAAGAAAAAACAGAGGCTCCCAAAGAGCCCCTATAGTTTTCAAATACTAAAATACCCTCGCTGTGATCTAACGAGGGTATTTTTCTCACCATCTATTTATTATTTTTTACGCGCAATTAATGTCGCAAAATTAAGTTGAATACGATTACCATTAGCATCAGTTTTATGTAGATGCCCTGGATTTTCATTATATTTAATAATATCCCAGCCTTGGTAATAATCCGCTAACTCACCTTGGCGCAAGAAGGTTTTGAAAGGAACTTCAGCAGATCCACTATTTGCTGCTTCAACAGGGCAAACAATGACATTAATCCCCTCTGGATTTGTACACTCCTGCATATTTTTAATAATATCTGCGATACGTTGACGCTGGCAAAACATCAAAACCACAGTAGAAATAATAATATCGTATTTCTCATTTAAGGCTGCTTCATTAATATCATATAAGCCGCTTTTGATCGCTAAACCGGTTTTAGCTTTGACGGCTTCAATCGCATCAATATGAGCGGCATTAATATCTAATGCGGTCACATCATAACCTTGTAATGCTAAATAGAAGCTATTACGACCACGTCCTGCGCCTAAATCAAGCACTTTACATGGGGTAGTCAACGTTGCCATATAACGCACTTCTGAATGAGGTAATGACAAATCATTTTCTTTAAAAAATTTATCTTCGGGAGTGCATAAAAAAGAGAGCTGGCAAAGTACATCATCACTCGCTTTATCGATTTTATGCCATTGCTGAGGTTGAATAAGCGGAGGCTGATTTTCGCTATCACACTCTAAGAACACTTGTTCTCCATCATCCTTAAATAGCACAAATGTCATACTCCCTTGTAATATCCGCATTTGCGCATAAGTGCCTTCTTTTGTGTTATGACGCTCTAATAATGCTAAAGGGATCGCTGTTAAGTGCCATTCAGGTAGCGTTTTATACGTAACAAGTTCCATAATTCAACCTCTCTTAAGATGCATTTTAAATACATCTTATTGTAATCACTCTCTTAGGTAAAGGGTGATTTTTTGACATAGCTTATTTTAAATATTTATTGATTAATAAATCAGTAACATCAGACGAATTAATAGATTCACCACAAAGGACTTTCATCATAATTTCTTTGCCTAACGAAGCTAAAGACAACAGCATATCTGGACGTAATCGACTTATTTTTTCTCTATTCTCATCTTTATTAATGATAGTGATTAATTTTGCTTGAAGGTCTGGACACTCTTGAATAGTTAATAAAATAAAGGTATTTTCCGCATCACTTTCAGATAACGTCGCCACCCAACTCGCTTGGCGAATATTTGCCGTTTGTAATGTTTTTACATTGGTTGGATCACCTTCAATAATATTGGCTTCTTTATCATACATGGCTTGCTTTTTATCCGAACAAATCGCAATAACCGGTTTACCTTGCTCTCTAAGCCCTTTCTCTAATTGTGCTGCCAGCATTGAAGAGCCAATAATAATAAAATGATCATGCATTTTAGCGATCCTTTTCTTCACAATATCGCGAGTACCACGAGCCAAAAATCCCATCACATAAACAATAGAAGTCGTAAAAACAGTGATCCCCAAAATAACCACTGTTAGGGTAAACATTCTCGCATTACTTGAGATAGGAACGATATCGCCAAAACCAAGTGTTGTCATACAGACAATGGAAAAGTAGAAAGCATCCATTAACGTTGTGATATGTGGTTTAAATTCATCACCAATATAGAGGCTGCCTAACATAGAGAAACACAGTAGCGAAATCGTACAGATAAAAGCAACAAAACCGGCACTGGTTAAGCTATGATGAGGAAAAGCACGCCGGCTGATAACCAATACAATGGCTAATGCTAATGAAGTATAGGCTTGAGTACCAGCTTGGTGATAAACCGCGACATCTAAAAAAACGATCGTCACTAATAATATTAATGAAACGCACCACGCAATCCGCGCCCCCATATACATAAAGAAAGAGAGCAAAATAAGTGCACTCGCTAACATCACTTTAGGAATATCAAGTAATTTCAATATACCTAACGATTTTAGCCAGTCAGCAAAACCGTGTATTTCCCAATCAAGATAAACACCACGAGAAAGTAATATCGAGTAAATAATAAAAAGACTATTCAAGATCAATAAGAAAGACATCATCTTTCTGCTAAAAGACGATGTCTCCATAAAATTAACGACTGCCGATAACTTCATTTTTATCTAATTTCTATTAATTTTGTATTGGTATATTTTCTAACCCTTTAAATTTAAAAGGTTTCGCTGGCTTAAACTGAGAGCTTGCATCTCCTGAATAAATCGTTGACTGCTCTTGGCCTAACGCTAACATCATCACTTTTCCTGTTTCTTTTGAAAAATCAATTTGTTTCAAATCAACCCAAAAAGTATTTGGTGATAATGCAGATTCAAAAAAGTAGAGCTGATTTTTATGATCAGCGACAGTTCTCCAACGAGTCGATGATATTTCTGGAGATTCTACGGTACTTAATCCATAAGGCACCGAAACATTGCGGATCACCCCAAATACACTGGCAAGTGATTTTTTGCTCGATTGCGATTTAGGAATAGCATTAATATAAAAAGAGGCTCTTGCAAAACGATCCGATGCTCTATTAGTACCCGGTAACATTACCGTACCACCAATCTGCTGCCAATAGCTATTTAATGCTAACTGTTCAGAAAATATAGGGGAGTTAGTCATCACTTGATATTTTCGGCTATGGTGGATCACCTGTTTACCATCAATATATTCAATAATTGCGCTATCACCAGAACTGTCAGACAATGATAAATGTAACGTTGCGACTCTATCCTGTCCGGGTACTTTGTCTGTTAAGACAATAAAAGGCTCATCTTTTAAAGCAGTTACCGCCTCTTCAACAGTAGCAAAATTATCTAATACATATTGTGCCCATGCAGAAATAGCCATTGCAGGCTTATCTTTGGAATAACTTGGGTAATCTGATTCAGCAAGCCATAATAAATTAGCCACTAATCCTTTTTCATTAATACCATCAGTAGTAGAAATATCATAACCTGATGCAATCACACTACCATATTTTGATTGCCATTGAATTGAATTATCACCAGCCTCACCAGAACGTTGCATTCCTTGAGGGAATATCCATAAATTAGTACCAATTTCGTATTTCCAGTCCATAGAACGAGCAGTAATTATTTGGTTATTTTCACCTAAATAAACAACTCGGGTACAAGCTTGCGCCGTAGTTATACTACTTAAAAAGGTACCTGAAATAATTAATGTACTTAATAAAGTATGTCGTAATTTTTTTAGCATAATTTTTCACCTTTAAATTATTAGATAAGCTTAATCTTATTTTCCTCATTTTGACCACTTTTTTATCACTTATAAAAAATAAACTCTCTAATAATTAATAACGATTTATCTATCTTACAGAAATTTTCTTAAGTAAGTATAAGACAAGTTACGTATCTTAAGTAAAAAAAACTGATGCTAAAAGCATCAGTTTTTAATCTATTAGGTGATATCGCAAATTATTGCTTATCAATATTCGCTACGTTTAATTTTTTTTCACACCTTCAACAGAAATGATTAATTCTGCTTCTTGCGATTTTGGTCCTAAATCTGATTTAAAGTTAAACTCTTTCAGATTAACTTTACCTGTTGCTTCAAAACCAGCGCGATACCCTTTCCACGGATCAGTACCTTCACCAATTAATTTTGCATTTAGTGAAATTGGTTTTGTAACGCCATTAAGTGTTAAATCACCCGTCACCGTATAATTTTCACCATCACGAGTCACTTTGGTTGAGACAAACTTAGCTTCAGGATATTTACTGACGTTAAAGAAATCAGCACTACGTAAGTGTTTGTCACGTTCAGCGTGATTAGTATCTAAACTACCCGTTTTAATCACAACATCGACTTTATCTTTTGAAGGATCTTCTTTATCGTAAGTAAAGCTTCCATCAAAATCTTTAAATGTGCCGTATAACCAGCTATAACCTAAGTGTTGGATACGAAATTGCACAAAAGCATGCTGCCCTTGTTTATCAATTTGATAATCAGCCGCTAATGCTGAACTAGCATTAAATAATAATGCACCTGCAGTTAAACTCAATAACGCCTTCTTAAACATTGTTCTCTCCATAATCATAATATTGTTATTAACAGGGTAATATAAATTTAATTATTGTGTTTTTATGCCAAGCATACGTTTCAATGTAATATCTTTATCTATAAAGTGATGTTTTAATGCACCCGCGGCATGTAGTAGCGATAACACAACAACCGCCCAGGCTAAATAAAGATGTACATCACCGGCTAAATCAGCTTGCTCCCCTTCCCCTGTGAAAACAGCAGGTACTGAGAACCAATCGAATACAGATATTGGCTGCCCATCAGCAGTAGAAATTAAATAGCCACTTATAATGATGGCAAATAAAATTAGATATAACAGCATATGAGCCACATGGGCACTAATGCGAGTAAGTCGGCTATAGCTGGATAATGCTGTTGGTGGAGGAGAAATCCAACGCCAAATTGCTCGAAAAAGAAGAACAATAAATAGAATTATCCCTATACTTTTATGTATTTCAGGGGCTGAATGATACCAGCTATCGTAATAGCCTAAATTTACCATCCACAATCCTAGGGCAAACATGCCATAGACGGTTAATGCTGTCCCCCAATGTAAAAGAAGCGACAAGTGCCCATAGCGAGTAGATGTATTCCGCCACTGCATAATGATCCTCAATCGATATTTTATTAACAAGCTGTTAACTATATTAGTAGATTAAATATAAAATGTTAGTCTAAAATTCAACAAATTATTTGTTTATCTTTTTCAATAATAATCAATGAGTCATTATCGCTTATTAGTTGCCTTATTGATTAATTTATCAATATAATTATTGATTATAATATATACAAAAAACAGTATATAGGCGATTTATGTAACAGTAAAGTCGAAGGTGTAACAAAAAATTAACTTAATATTATTACTGTATTAATATTGTTACGATAAAAGAAAAGTAGCGAAATGAAATGAGAATAAATAGGCGAGTCAGTTAATTTTAATATCGAAAAAATTTATAAAGCTATATATGATTTACTTAACATCGCCTAAACTCAAGAATTAGAAAAAATGAGGCCAACCACAAAAATTAACAGTGGTAGCGTAAAAAAAACAGATAGCCAGCGCATTTCATGAATAATACCCCAAATAATTCCAATAAAGCTAATAATAAAAATAACTGAAATAAGTTCAGAATAGTGTTCATGAAAATAACACATCAAGAAATAAAACCAAACATCCTCACTATCCATACAACAATCTAAGCCTTCAAGATAATTTAAAATAAAGATAGCAATAAATTACTATTATTATCTAATAAGGCAAGTAACCTATTATAAATATTAGCTATTGCGCACAAAAACACTAATCTATTTTAAATTAGTAATAAACACCAACAAAACGACTTAAAATATGGCAATAAATTAAATTTAAAATAAATTAAAAAACACAATCACAAATAAAAAATAGCCCACCATAAGACTTAAAATAATATAATGGGTTTTACTTTAGACTTGAAATAATTATTTCACCCAAAGTTAAACTCAAAAAAATAGTTTCACATTATGATAATAAACCATCTTACTTTTAACACGAATAGAGATTTTAACATTGAATAATTACCTTTAGGTTATTTATTTAATTAAAATTAACTCATGATTTCATTTTAATAGTTATTAACTAAAAACATTCAATTTGACTTGAAAAAACACTACAATTGTAGCCGTATTTTTATTGAGGGCACTATGTCTACTGCAACAAATCTGAATGAACTACAGGAACAAGTTCGCTCCCGCTATAATGGATTAAGTAAAAGGCTACAGCAGGTTGCACATTATCTTTTGGATAATAAAAACAGTGTAGCATTTGATACAATCGCGATCCTTGCAGATAAAGCAAATGTTCCTCCATCAACATTAATCCGTTTTGCCAATGCATTTCATTTCAAAGGATTTAATGAAATGAAACTTTTATTTCAACGTCATTTAATGGGTGAAATGGACAATGAAAAATTAACCTATAAGCAGCAATACAAAAAGGAACCACCAAACTTAAATGAGCCAGATTATATTCTGCAAGAGTTTGCACAAGCCAATAGCCACGCTTTGCAACAGTTAGCTCATCAAACCCATAAGGATATGTTAAATAAAACTATACAACTACTTGAGTATGCAGAAACTATCTATATAGGTGGTTTTCACCATTCTTTTAGTGCTGCGAGCTATTTTTTTCACGCGCTTTCTCATATCTCTTGTGAAACCGTCTTTGTTAATTGCCTAGGGGGAATGTATAAAGAACAACTTAGGAATATTACACATAGAGATGTGCTGTTTGGCATCCATTTCCACCCTTACTCAGAAGAAATGCAAAAAATGTGTGAGATTGCAGCTTATAAAGAGGCTAAACAAATTATTGTAACAGATAGCCCCATAAGCCCATTAGCAAGTCTAAGTGATGTTTGTTTAACTGTAAAAGAAGCACAAATAAAAATGTTTCGTTCTCAAACCTCAACATTATGTTTACTACAAGCACTTTCAGTTGCATTCGCTTTTAGAAAAAAGAGCCATTAACATATTATTTAAAACTGCATCTTATATAAGGTGCGGTTTTATTAAAAATAGAATAAATAATAATTAATAAAAATAAATTAAATAGCATGCTATATTAAACAAAATTAATTTTAAGAGTGATTTCATTTATTCTAGATTGTGATGAGAAAAAGAATCATTTAGCATTTATTGGCAACTCTGTTATCCATTACAGGACGAATAACATGCTATTAAAAAAAATATTTTTAGTGTCTTTTTTATTCCCTACTCTCTCTTACGCTAATACCTTACCAACATCAAATATAGATAATTCACTAACTCCCAACCATGATAATCTTGCCCGTTTTTCACTCGGTGACAATAGTCAAGCATCCGGCAGCGGTGCCACTGCTATAGGTATCAATAGCCAAGCCACCAATACTCGTTCGGTTGCTATTGGTTATGGTGCATTAGCCAATGAGGAAAATACGGTTTCATTTGGTAATAGTGAAGAGAAACAAACAGCACGACTCACCAATGTCAGTGAAGGTAAAAATAATACTGATGCAGTCAATCTGGCACAAACAAAAGCACTACTTAGTAAAAATAAAAGGTTAACTGATAGCCAAATAAATGTTTTTAGAAATCAAACTAATAATAACTTAAACACCATCAAAAAAACCATCCATGAATTTGATGATTATTATCGAAGACGCCAAGCATCAATTACCGATGCAATTGAAGCACTGGATAAAAAAGTTATTTCATTAGAAAAAAAAGTCTATGCAGGTATTGCTTCCTCAATTGCTATGACCAATATTCCTTATCTTACTCATCATACTTTTAGTGGTGGCCTCGGTATTAGTAATTATCGTACTGGCATAGCACTTGCTGGAGGTATCCAATATCAGCCAAATAATGATATAGCATTTCGATTTAACTCATCAATTAATAGTGAACAAGAGCTTATTTTTGGCGGCGGATTAGCTTATGGCTGGTGATCTTATTAATTAGCCTCACCACTTAATAAGAAAGTTTTTATTATTTAAGCAGTAGTATTCTTATTGCTGCTTAACAATATTTTTCTAAATAAAATAAATGCATAACACTTATTAAAAAGATAAGATTATCTTCTGTTTTTATTCCCTTTTGTGATAGTGACATTTTTCCTATAATGACATAATTCTCCATAACTGAAAGAGACACAACATGAGTTATCCATTACGAAAAATGACCTTCGCTGATATCAAAGCAGTGACTTCATTACTACAAGAAAACTCACAGTCACAGCAAGGTGGATTATATGGTGATTATCCACACGATAAAGTTGAAGCTATGTACCAAAGTAGTACCAATGCCATAGTCGCAACTGACCAAGAACAGATTATAGCGGTTGTTTTCAGCTTTCCGATCAGTTCTTTTTCTCTTCCACCTATTGCTCAAGAAATTAATCGACGTTTTCCTAGCCTTACATACCATAATTGGTTTTACGGTCCTGTATGTATTGATAAATCATACCGCGGAAAATCGCTATTAACCGAGCTTGACCAATATATTTGTGCGTTACAAGGTGGTCGCCCGATTGCATTTATTAATAGTGAAAACATCCGTTCGCTAAAAGCACATCAAAAATTGGGTATGAATATTGTTGAAAATTTTCAATTTCAAGGAAAAGCATGGTGGGTAATTAGTGGATAATGAAAACAAATGAAAGAAAAAGTACGCATATGTATTCTTCAATGAGTTACGATATCGAACAGTGATAATGAGTATTATTTATAACAAAAATCAATTTATATATAAAATTAATTAAAAATCAATAGCTTATTGGTATTTCATAAATTAACTCATAATTATTAACAATATTTGAACCCGACTTTTCTCTATCAAATTGCTTACAATTTGACACCATTCTGTGATCTCTCCTTCAATTCTAGATCTTTCGTTAACTTACTTTTTGATCTTACATAAAAGTATAAATAAGATAAATACCACCAATTCGAAAGCAAACGTAAAATAGGAGGAAGCAATGACTGTTTCCCGTAGAACTTTTATCAAAGGTCTTGCCGCCAGTGGGGCTGCAATCTCTGTTTCTACACCTGCTCTTGCTACTTCAGGTGACTTTACAGCAAGCAAACGCACTCGACCAGAAAATGCACCTAACTTATTAATTGTTTTTCCTGATGAAATGCGAGCCCATGCTCTACAGTTTATGGGGGAAGATCCATCGATTACACCAAATCTTAATAAATTTGCCAAACAAGCCAAAGTAATGACACAAATGGCATCAAATTACCCTCTATGCTCCCCTTTTCGAGGCATGTTTATGACAGGTCAGTACCCTGTGCGTAATGGTATCACAGGTAATGCCCATGATTACGGTGGAAAAGTAGGTATTGACTTGTCTCCTTACGCAAAATGCTGGTCTGACGTACTTAAATCCTTAGATTATAGCACTGGGTATATTGGCAAATGGCACCTTGATGCCCCCTATGAGCCTTTTATTGAAAGTTACAATAATCCAATGGAAGGTCGTTATTGGAATGAATGGGCTGCTCCAGATAGGCGTCATGGTTTTGATTTTTGGTACTCTTATGGTACTTATGACTTACACTTGAAACCGATGTATTGGGCAAACGATACACCTCGTGATAAACCGATTTATATCGATCAATGGGGGCCTGAACATGAAGCCGATATGGCAATCAAGTTCCTCAAAAATGAAAATAATCAATTTAGAGATAATTCAAAACCATTTGCATTAGTGGTTTCAATGAACCCACCTCACTCTCCTTATGATCAAGTACCGAAAAAATACCTCGATGCTTATCAAGGTAAGACATCAAAAGAGTTAAATACACGCCCTAATGTACAGTGGGACAGTGAATATCAAGAAGGTTATGGGCCTCAATATTTCAAAGAATATATGGCAATGGTCAACGGTGTTGATGAGCAATTTGGTCGCATTGTCGATGAATTAGAAAAACAGGGCCTTGCAGATAATACTCTCGTCGTTTTCTTCTCTGATCATGGCAGTTGCTTAGGATCAAATGGACAAGCAACAAAAAATAATCCATATGAAGAATCGATGCGTGTCCCTATGATGTTTCGCTTACCGGGTAAAATCAAACCAGGTTTTGATGATGCATTAATGTCAGCACCTGATATTTACCCAACTATTTTAGGGTTACTTGGTTTATCAGAATGGATCCCTGATTCAGTAGAAGGCACAGATCTTGCGGATAGAGTCATCACAGGCAAAGGCGACACAGCAAACTCTCAGCTTTATCTTTTTATTCCTTATGGTGAACCTTCATTCGGTAAACGAGGTGTAAGAACCAAAACTCATACTTTGGTGATAGATAGGCAAGATGGACAACCATTAAAATATACTTTATATGACAATGTGAACGATCCATATCAAATGAAAAATATTGCCAAAGATAATATGCCTTTAATTGATAAATTAATTAAAGAAGAATTAACCCCTTGGTTAGAAAAAACAGGAGATTCTTGGAGAGCGACTGAGTTTATTACAGCGACAACGAATAAATTAAATAAAAAAATATCAATATGTGAAGAAAAATAATAAAAATATCTGCGCCATAACCTTATGGCGCTATATATAAACCTAATTCGCTAATATAAAAATCCTTTTAATAAAATAAAAGGAAGACGTCCTACATCTAAAAATAGATATAAATAAAAGCGAATAAAGAATTGGATATAGACCATGAACAAACTTCGTATTGTGCTTTTCTTACCTCTTTTTGGCTTAGCTTTAACTTCTTTTCATTCTCACGCAGCAACAGTTAATGCGATGTTCTCGTGGGAATCTGCTGATTATGATACATCGAATAACTATTCTGGTTATCGTGTTGATTTTAATATTAATCCAGACAAATCGAACTGGTATTTTGACGTCGGTTTTCGTCAGCGTGAACATGACAATAAAAATCGTTATCAGCGTTATGATTTACAAGGTAGTTATCGTTTTAAATTAAATAATGGTTGGATACAACCAGGATTAAAAATACGTCAAGATTTAACTAACTATGATAATGGTAGCCGTTTAACTATCGACTTTTATGAATCAAAAACAAATTATCAATTTCCTATTAATAAAGACTGGGTTTTAACCGGTAGTGTTTTGTTTGGATTACAAAAAAAAGAGGACAAACGAAGTAATGGCGTCACTAATACGGATTATTTAGGTTGGGAAATTGAACCCGGTATTCGCTACTTTATCACCCCGAATCTAAATACAACAGTGGCTTATTTTGATGGTGGGAAACAAGCAATAAGACATGAAGAGTATGATACAAAAGAAACAAATCACAACCAGCAATTACGTATGTATGTAAACTGGACGACACCTATCGGTGTTATTATTTCTCCCTCAATGCGTAAGTCTATTTTTGGAAAAATAGAAGACAGAACAAATAAAGGTGAATATATCGATAAAGATATGACTCGTTATACCTTACAAATGGCTTACCAAATATCTCCTCAATGGCGTGTTATGACAGAATATTATAATGAGCGTGTTGAGAATAAAAATAACGGCAGCAAGTCAACTCAAGATTATTTTAAAGTATCGGTAAGAGCAACTTTCTAATAATTAAAACCATATAATAGTCATAAGGTTATATCTCATGAAAAATAAAAATTTGTTATTTTTAAGTGCTGCTGTCCTTTCAGCTATATATGGCTCAGCCGTAGCGGCTGATTGCGATAGTACTTTAAACATTTGTGAAACCGTAAACATTAATAATGGCGATACAGCGCAAATAAATAAAGATGTTAATGTATCACAAGGTGACGGTGTAGTATTTAATGGCTCATCAACAGAATATAAAGCTCAAGCAATTACAAAAAACATTACTGTTACTGGTAATGGAGCAAATGCAATTAAAATAAATCAGGGCGCTACTTTTAGTAGTAATATTAATTTAAATGGCGCTAACGTTACTAGTGAAAATGGTACAGCAATATTAGTTGAAGGTAACTTTCCTAAACGAGGAACAGGTGTTTATATCCGAGATGGTGCTATTATCAGAGGAAAAACCGCAGCGATTGATTTTAGCACTTTAAAAACAGGCTTTAGAAGTGATGTTAATGGCGAGATCCACGGTGATATTTTAGGGAATAATCATGTGGATACCAAAATCAATTTTGCTTATCAGGGAGGAGCACAAAATGCATTATTTGACGGCTATAAAATTACCGGTGTTCCTTTAATTGAAAACCATGGCAATTTAACTATCCAAGGTAAAGATAAAACCATTCAATGGGAAGGTAACTTCATGAATAAGGAAAATAGCCAGCTTATTTTCCGCCTTGATGATAATACCAATACTGATGAAACTATCTTACATGTTACCGGCGATGTCACCTTTAAAAAAGGTAGCCAAGCAAAACTTGATTTTAAAGGCACCAGTGTTGATAACATCATTAATAAAGATATTGTATTAATTGCTTCAGACTCGGCAATTAAAGATGAAGCGGGCATTACAGTGACTGATGCAAATGCCATAGCGCCAGATATTTCACCTTTATTAGAAAAAACAGATTCATGGTTAGAAACGACACCACCAAATATTAGCGGTGGTGTCAGTGGTAATCAATTAATTGCACGTTATGGTATTAGCTACGAAGGGGGGGATAATTTTATTAGCGCTGCTGAACGTGGCAATGTCACAGAGAATGGATTAGCAGCAGCTAATTTTATTATTCCAACAGTATTAAATGAATTTAATAATACACGTAGCCAGATTTCAGATGAAGCATTAAGTTTATTAGTCGCCGCTGGTAATAATGATAATAATATTGCTGCACTATCAAATGATCTGGCGCCCATTGCTGACGGTAGTGATATTCAAGCAGGATTAATCATGGTTGAAGATATGCGCAACAATATTGCTCATCGCTACTTACGCTATGATAATCAGCTCCCCATTGAAGAAAGAGAAATAGGTTGGAATAGCTGGGCAAATATTCTGTACGGTTATGGTACGCAAAGTCAACAAGGTGGAATTAACGGCTACAATACTTATCGCACTGGTATTCAAATCGGTACTGATTATGAAATAAATCAAGATGCGCTAATTGGCGTTTCTTTAGCATATAACTACGCTAAAGCCGATGCTAAACAACGTAATGCAAGCAAAGAAATTAGCCATTTTGAATTTATGCCTTATGCCGGTTGGTATAGTGATACATTATTCTTAAACGGTAATTTAAATATTGGTTATTACACTGTCGATAGTGAGAGGGATATCGGTGGTAATACGGGATGGCAAGGAAATACCAAAGCAAAAGGTGACTACTCTGGTGTGCAATTAGGCTATCAGATTAACGCTGGCACCTATTTGGATTTTGATTTTATCCATATTAAACCGATGCTAACTTACCAATATCAATGGCTCAATATTGATTCTTGGGAAGAAACAGGCTCTACATTATCTATGCGTACTTATGGCCAACGCTACGCAGTTAATCAATTAGGTGGCTCTGTTGCTTTATGGAATGACTACCAAACCTCTTATGGCAAATTAACCCCTTCTCTTAACCTTCGTTATATCAAAGATATTGCAGGTAATAACGATATTAATCAACGCCACAGCCTTACCTATTTTAATACTGGAGGAAGCACCTTCGATATTAAAGGAAATACCGTTGGTGGTGACATCATTAGTGCTGAATTAGGTGCAAACCTTGATATTACCCAATCGTTAAATTTAGGTACAACAATGGGATATCAGCGTTATGACAAATTCAATGAAGGGCGTATCGGCTTTACTGTTAGCCAGCGTTTCTAAGGAGAAAATATAATGCCGATATTTCGTTTTACTGCGCTTGCAATGACATTGGGGTTATTATCAACCCCCTATCATGTTATTGCTGCCACCAGCAATCCTGCATTTGATCCCAATCATCTTATGCAATCAGAAATCTATCATTTTGCACAAAGTGATCCATTAGCTGATTTTTCATCAGATAAAAATTCAATACTAACTTTATCTGATAAACGTAGCATTATGGGAAACCAATCCCTTTTATGGCAATGGAAAGGTGGCAGTAGTTTTACTTTACATAAAAAGCTTATAGTTCCCACAGATAAAGAAGCCTCTAAAGCATGGGGACGCGCTTCTACACCTGTTTTATCATTTTGGCTTTACAACGAAAAACCTATTGATGGTTATCTCACTGTTGATTTAGGGGAAAAGCTCAATGCCACCAGCGAAGCCCAAGCTGGTTTTAAAGTAAAACTAAATTTCACTGGCTGGCGTGCTATTGGTATCTCTTTAAATAACGATCTTGAAAATCGTGAGATGACTTTAAATGCAACAAATACATCATCCGATGGTACTCAAGATAGTATTGGTCGCTCTTTAGGTGCGAATGTCGACAGCATTCGTTTTAAAGCCCCTTCTAATATCAGTCAGGGTGAAATCTATATCGACCGTATTATGTTTTCTATTGATGACGCCCGTTACCAATGGTCTGATTATCAAATAAAAACACGATTATCAGAGCCGGAAATTGAATTTCACACTGTACAACCTCAATTACCTGTAACACCAGAAAATTTAGCTGCGATAGATCTTATTCGCCAACGTCTTATCAATGAATTTGTTGGTGGTGAAAAAGAGACGAATCTTGCTTTAGAAGAGAATATCAGCAAGCTAAAAACGGATTTTGAGGCACTGAATATTCGCCCTCTTTCGGATGGCGGAATGCAAGGTCGACATCTTATCACCGATAAACAAACTATCATCTATCAGCCAGAACAGCTTAATTCTCAAGACAAGCAACTTTTTGATAATTACGTCATTCTTGGTAACTACACCACATTAATGTTTAATATTAGCCGTGCTTATGTGCTCGAAAAAGATCCAACACAAAAAGAACAGCTAAAACAGATGTACCTCTTGATGACCAAGCATCTATTAGATCAAGGATTTGTCAAAGGTAGTGCCCTAGTAACCACTCACCACTGGGGATATAGTTCACGTTGGTGGTATATCTCTACATTATTAATGGCTGATGCACTAAAAGAAGCTAATCTACAGACAGAAGTCTATGATTCTCTACTTTGGTATTCACGAGAATTTAAAAGTAGTTTTGATATGAAAGTTGGCACAAATAGCTCTGATTTAGACTATTTTAATACCTTATCTCGTCAACATTTAGCGCTATTATTACTTGAACCCGATGATCAAAAACGTATTAACTTAGTCAATTCTTTTAGTCATTATATCACTGGTGCCTTAACTCAAGTACCACCGGGGAGTAAAGACGGTTTGCGTCCTGATGGTACGGCATGGCGACATGAAGGTAATTATCCCGGCTACTCTTTCCCAGCATTTAAAAATGCCTCACAGCTGATTTATTTATTACGAGAAACACCTTTTGCTGTAGGTGAAAGTGGCTGGAATAACCTAAAAAAGGCAATGATTTCAGCATGGATCTATAGTAATCCTGAAGTTGGCTTACCTTTAGCGGGAAGGCACCCCTTTAACTCACCTTCCCTACAATCTATAGCACAAGGTTACTATTGGCTCGCGATGTCTGCCCAACCAGCACCAGATAAACAGTTAGCATCTATTTATTTAGCAATTAGTGGTAAATCGCGAAATGAATCTCCCACTATTTTTGGTGAAGAGATAACGCCAGCGTCCCTTCCTCAAGGGTTCTATGCCTTTAACGGTGGTGCCTTTGGTATTCACCGTTGGCAAGACAAAATGGTGACATTAAAAGCCTATAATACCAATGTATGGTCATCTGAAATTTACAATAAAGATAACCGTTATGGCCGTTATCAAAGTCATGGTGTTGCTCAAATCGTTCGCAATGGCTCTCAACTTTCACAAGGCTATCAGCAAGAAGGCTGGGATTGGAATAGAATGCCTGGCGCCACAACCATTCATCTTCCGCTTAAAGAACTTGATAGCCCTAACCCACACACCTTAATGCAACGAGGTGAGCGAGGATTTAGCGGCACATCAGCCCTTGAAGGAAAATATGGCATGATGGCGTTTGATCTTCTTTATCCCGCTAATCTTGCGCGTTTTGATGCTAACTTTACCGCTAAAAAAACCGTCTTAGCGGCGGATAACCATTTAATTTTTGTCGGTAGCAATATTAATAGCAGCGATAAAGATCACCCTGTGGAAACAACGTTATTCCAACATGCTATTACGCCTGAGTTAAACACTATTTGGATTAATGGCCAAAAAATAGAAGGTTTTCCTTATCAAACTACGCTAAAACAAGGAGATTGGATAATCGATAGTAATGGTAACGGTTATTTAATTACTCAAGCAGAAAAAGTGAATGTCAGCCGCCAACACCAGACTTCGGCTGAAAATAAAAATCGTCAACCCACGCAAGGAAATTTTAGCTCCGCATGGATCGACCACGGTATTCAACCCAAAGATCATAGTTATGAGTACATGGTTTTCTTAGATGCAACACCGGAAAAAATGGCGCAACTAGCCGAGAAATTCCGTGCTAACAATGGGTTATACCAAGTTATTCGTAAAGATAAAGATGTACATATTATTTACGATAAACTCAGTCAAATAACAGGTTATGCATTTTATCAACCAGCAGTCATTGACGATAAATGGATCAAAAAAGTCGATAAGCCGTCCATTGTTATGACACATCAGGAAGGAAATATACTGACGGTGAGTGCTGTAACACCTGATTTAAATATGACTCGCCAAAAAGCGGCAACCCCCGTCACCATTAATGTGACAGTGAAAGGGAAATGGCAACCCACAGCTCAAGACAGTGAGGTAAAATATAACGTTTCTGGGGATAATACCGAACTTATTTTCACCAGTTACTTTGGCATTCCACAAGAAATTAAACTTTCTCCTCTCTCTTGATTAAACCTTTAAAGGAGCGCATTCGCGTTCCTTTTTTATTTTGCAGGAAATCTGATTATGCTAATAAAAAATTCTTTAGCTTATGCGATTACACTAAGTTTCTGCTTATCCTTACCCGCACAAGCATTACCTTCTCTTTCTCATGAACCTTTTGGCGATCTTTATCTTTTTGAAGATGAAATGCCAAATACCTTGAGCACATCAAATGACCATCAGCTATCACTAAGTAAAGAGCATGCTAAAGATGGCGTACAGTCACTCAAATGGCAGTATCAACCCCAATCAACATTAACACTTAATAATGAAGTTAATTATCAAGATGATAAAAATACAGCAACACCACTCACTTTTATGATGTGGATTTACAATGAAAAACCACAGTCAACGCCCCTTACATTACAATTTAAACAAAATAATCAAGTAGCATTAAGTTTTAAAACGGAACTGAATTTCACGGGTTGGCGAGGTATTGCAGTTCCTTTTCGTGATATGAAAGGCTCAGCAACAGGCAAATTAGATAAATTAGTCATTACTGCACCAGATCAAGCAGGTACGCTTTTTTTTGATCAAATAATTATGAGCGTACCTTTAGATAATCGTTGGCCTATTCCTGACTATCAAATTCCATATGTTAATAATGCAGTAAATACAATGGTGAGTAAAAATTGGAGTGCATTATTGATGTACGATCAAATGTTCACAGCGCATTATCCTACATTAAATTTTGCGACTGAGTTTCGTGATGATCAGCCTGAAGTGGCATCTATTTATCAACGTTTTGAATACTATCAAGGTGTCAGTCGTGATAAAAAAATCACCGCTGAAATGATCGACAAAAATTTAGCATTATGGAAAAAATTAGCCTTAGAACAACATGCTGATGGCTCAATAACCGCAAAAGCCCTTGATCATCCTAATCGCCAGAATTTTATCAAAGTCGAGGAGGTCTTTAGTGAAGAAACCCAAAAAGCATTACTTGATGCCAACATGCTAAGAGATGTAGGCAAAACGCTTCTTCAAACAGCGATTTACTTGCGTAGTCACTCCTTATCAGCAATCGATAGAAAAAAATTAGAAACGCTCTATTTATTAGGCACTCGTTACGTTCTTGAACAAGGTTTCACACGGGGGAGTGGTTACCAAATTATTACTCACGTAGGTTATCAAACAAGAGAGCTTTTTGATGCATGGTTTATTGGTCGCCATATTCTAGCAAAACATAATCTGTTAGCACCGACACAACAAGCCATGATGTGGTATAACGCAACAGGGCGTATATTTGAAAAAGATAATGAAATCGTTGATGCAAATGTCGATATTCTCAATACCCAATTACAGTGGATGATAAAAAGTTTATTGATGTTGCCAGATTATCAACAGCGCCAACAAGCCTTAGCACAATTGCAAAGTTGGCTAAACAAAACCATTCTTAGTTCTAAAGGTGTCGCTGGTGGCTTTAAATCTGATGGCTCTATTTTTCACCATTCACAACATTATCCAGCTTATGCCAAGGATGCATTTGGTGGCTTAGCGCCTAGTGTTTATGCCTTAAGTCATTCCCCTTTTCGTCTTTCATCACCAGCACATGCACGCTTAAAAGATGTATTATTAAAAATGCGTATCTATACCAAAGAAACACAAATTCCTCTGGTATTAAGTGGCAGACATCCTACGGGGTTACATAAAATAAGTATTGATCCCTTCAAATGGATGGCTCTTGCAGGTACGCCCGATGGTAAAAAAGAGCTAGATACTACATTAGCAGCCGCTTATGCAAAATTAGCAAACAAAGATAGCTTTGAAGGTATTAAAGCAGAAAATGAACCGGTAGGTGCATGGGCAATGAATTATGCTTCAATGGCAATCCAGCGTAGAGCATCAATAACAGCGCCACAGCAAAGCTGGCTTGCTATCGCTCGTGGTTTTAGTCGTTATTTAGTGGGTAATGAAAGTTATGAGAATAACAACCGTTATGGTCGTTACTTGCAATATGGGCAACTTGAAATTATTCCTGCGGATTTAACTAAATCGGGTTTTAGTCATGCAGGTTGGGATTGGAATCGATATCCAGGAACGACTACGATCCACCTTCCTTATGATGAACTAGAAGCAAAACTAAGCCAATTGCCAAGTGCAGGCATAGAAGAAATGTTGCTTTCAACACAACGTTATTCTGGTGCCAATACACTAAATAATAACAGTATGTTTGCCATGAAATTACATGGTCACAGTAAATATCAACAACAAAGTCTAAGAGCGAATAAATCCTATTTCTTATTTGATAATAGAGTGATCGCATTAGGCTCTGGTATTGAAAATAATGATAAACAACATACAACAGAAACGACACTGTTCCAGTTTGCTGTTCCTAAGTTACAATCAATTATAATTAATGGTAAAAAAGTGAACCAACTCGGTACTCAATTAACCTTAAATAATGCCGATACATTAATTGATCCGGCGGGTAACTTGTATAAATTAGCTAAAGGGCAAACGGTAGAATTTAGTTATCAAAAACAATACTCTGTTGATGACAGAAATTCACAGCAAACAGAACAATTGTTTGCAACAGCCGTTATCTCTCACGGTAAAGCCCCTAAAAATGCAAATTATGAATATGCAATAGCCATAGAAGCACAAGATAATAAAGCGCCTGAATACACCGTATTGCAGCATAATAATCAACTTCATGCAGTAAAAGATAAAATCACGCAAGAAGAGGGATATGCTTTTTTTAATGCCACCGAAGTCAATTCATCTCAAGCTTTATTATTATCAAGTGATTCCCCCACTATGGTAATGGTAAAAAAACAAAAACAACAATTAACGCTAAGTATTGTTAATCCTGATTTAAATTTATATCAGGGTATTGAAGCTGACCAAATTGATAATAAGGGTAACCAGGTTGAAGTGAGTGTTTATTCTCGCCAATGGCTTACAGCCGATCCTCAACCAATAAGTAGTACAGTTACTGTAAAAGGGATTTGGAAATTAGCCACACCACAATTAGGTGTTAATATTAGATATCAAAATAATAATACGCTAATTACAACAACGACTATACAAGCAATACCAATAACAGTTTATTTAATTAAGTAAAAGTCGTAACTTTTAAATTAAAGAGTCTCGATATAAAACATCGAGACTCTTTTTATTTATAAATCAATTTAGCGAATCAATTATTTTATTTAAATAATAAATAATCATATCTTCATTTATTATTGATAATAAATCTGTTGTCTCATTTTAATAATTTGTTATGCTCTGCGCCGGGTGCTTGGATCAATCTGGTTCAAGCATTATGCCAATACCAGAAAGAGAAAAGCCCCGGAAAATATACAGTATATTAACCGAGGCGGACTCAAACATAGACAATTTGATTCTGCCTCCATTTTTATCGGAGCGCAAGAGGAAATGAAAAAAATCGACTTTTATTTTAGCCAATATATTAGTTAGAAATAAATTAAAAGGAATAGGTATTAAATTACCAATTATTAATATAAAGAGCTAATTATTTAACGTCATTTTTAATACTTCACTACCCGCTAATAAATATGCTCCAGCGCCATAATCCATATTATGCTCAAACTTTACCTCTCGCGGATTAAATGCCGGAAGTTGTACCCAACCAATCATACCATTATCATGAATACAGGATTGTAATGCTGACCACGCTCTATGTAATGCGGGAAAATATTCTTCTTTATTTAATTCACCCTGATTTATTCCCCATGCAAGTCCATAACAAAAAAGCGCGGTAGCTGAACTTTCAGGTGCAGGGAAATTATCAGGATCTAATAAACTGGTGCGCCAAAAACCATCTTCATGTTGGTAATCTAGGATAGAACGCGCTAATTGTTTAAACAGTGTTATATAACGATCGCGCTCATGATAATCATCAGGCATATATTGAAGAATACGAGGAATAGAAGCTAAAACCCAACCAATACCGCGACTCCAAAATACTTTTTCACCATTAGCTTCACGCATTTCATTTCCCTGACTATCAGGAATATAGCGGTGATCGCGGAAAATAAGTCCAGTTTCAGCATCACGTAAATGTTCAATAGCATCCCAATAAGCGGTATGCATATAATCCAAATAACGTCGTTCGCTAATAATTTCAGCCAAAGCAGCAAAACCAGGAGGTGCCATAAAAAGTGCATCGCACCACCACCAGTCTTCACGCCCTGGTTTTGGATCATTTAGCATGATATCAAACGCTTTAATCGTCGGTTCAAGAATTTCAGATTGTTCAAACAAAGGACTTATCGCCAAATAAGCTTGAGCGCAAACATGATCATCCGCAAAACGTGCATTAGGACCTGTTCTAAATCCAGTATGTAAGGTGTAATTTAACACACCATTAAGGTACTCTTTATCTTGTGTCGCTTGCCATGCCGCACTTACACAGGTCCATAAAACACCGCGTTCCCAATCTGTATCTTTAATAAAACGAGTTTTACCACTACGGCGACGAACACTACGAACTTGATGAGCCGATTGATAACGATAAACCCGTTTCATATTTTGTAACACGAGATCTCTTTGTAAAGCCTCTGTATTAGCGTGTTCCATCCTAGTTCTCCATAAGATTATCGAGCTAACCAACCACCATCAACCGCAATGGTATATCCATTGATATAATCACTAGCTTTAGAGGCTAAAAATATGGCAGGACCTGCGACATCTTCAGGTGTTCCCCAACGCCCCGCTGGAATGCGCTCTAAAATAGCAGCATTACGCGCTTCATCAGCACGAAGTGCAGCGGTGTTATCGGTTGCCATATAGCCTGGAGCAATTGCATTTACATTAATATTATATTGTGATAATTCCGTCGCTAATGCTCGTGTTAATCCCATTACCGCGGATTTACTTGCCGTGTAAGAAGGAACTCGGATACCTCCTTGATAAGAAAGCATTGACGCGATGTTGATTATCTTGCCACCTTCGCCTTGTTTGACAAACTGGCGAGCCACTTTTTGCGATAAGAAAAACAGTGTCTTTTGGTTAATATTAATCACATCATCCCAATCTTTTTCACTAAATTGCAAAAGATCTTCACGGCGAATAATACCGGCATTATTCACTAAAATATCAATACGTCCCATCACCTTAACAGCCTCATCCACTAAAGCATCTAATCCATCTTGTTGGATTAAATTTTGCGTGATGTAATGAAAACGACGGCCTAACGCTTCGACTTTTTGACGTGTTTCAGGAGCATCTTGAATACCCACGCCAACAATATCCGCACCGGCTTGTGCTAAACCTATTGCCATTCCTTGCCCTAAGCCTGTATTACACCCAGTAACAATGGCAACTTTGCCTGTTAAATCAAATAAATTCATGATTAAAACCTCTAGAAGTGTGGCAATAATTGCCACACTTTTTTTGTAGGAATAAAGAATAAAATGTAATTAATTATCTGTTATTTCAGATCTTTCATAGCAACATGATCCATATCGTGGAATACCTGGTTTTCACCCACCATTCCCCAAATAAAGGTATAAGATGCGCTTCCTACGCCAGAATGAATTGACCAACTAGGACTAATGACAGCTTGTTCGTTGCGTACCACTAAATGACGAGTTTCAGTTGGCTCTCCCATATAATGGAAAACCACATTGTCATCTTTCATATCGAAATAAAGATATACTTCCATACGACGTTCATGAGTATGACATGGCATTGTGTTCCACAAGCTACCCGGTTCAAGCACTGTCATCCCCATGGATAATTGACATGTTGGTAACACTGAAGGATGTAAAAACTTATAAATCGTACGAACGTTACAATTTTCTGCATTACCTAACTTTTCAGGTGAGGCCTGCTGTTGAGTAATTTTGCGAGTAGGATAGGTGTGATGTGCTGGTGCACAGTTAATATAAAAACGCGCCGGTGTCTCTACAGAATCGCTGGTGAATTCAACAGATTTGGCTCCCATACCAATATAAATGGCTTCACGAGGGCCAATTTCAAATACCTCACCGTCTATAATAACTTTACCCGCACCACCAATATTAATAGCACCTAATTCACGTCTTTCTAAGAAGAAATCAACACCAAGTGCTTTACCCGCCATTAATGCTAAAGGTTGAGTTGTTGGGACAACTCCCCCAACAATAATCCGATCTATATGGCTATAAGTGAGATTCATTTCCCCTTCACAGAATAGGTTCTCAATCAGGAACTCTTTACGAAGTCCTTCTGTATCAAGCCTTTTAGCATGTTCACTATGAATTGGCTGACGAATTTCCATTATAAATACCTCATTTTTACTGATGGGAGCATAACGAAAAGGTTATGCATTATCCCCGGATACAGAGTAAATATGATTTCCTCTGATGAATGTATCGGTAAGATGAAAACACTCATCCACCACGGCAAAGCTGGCTTGTTGACCTGCTTTGATATAACCCAATTTATCCCCTATGCCGAGATACTCAGCGGGGATCGCCGATGCCATTTGAACCGCTTCCCACTCAGGAATATGTGCAAGTTGCACCATGTTTCTTAACGCACTATCAAGACTGCAAGTGCTGCCAGCTAGCGACCCATCGGCAGTTTTTGCCTGTCCATTGGTGACGGTGACCGTTTGAGCACCTAATGTGTAATCACCATCAGCTAAACCTCCTGCCCGCATACAATCTGTAATTAGGGCAATCTGTTGATATCCTTTCATGCGATATGCCAGTTGCATCATTACAGGGTGAACATGGATACCATCAGCAATAAGTTCAGCTAATACGCTGTGATATAACACTGCACCACAACATCCCGGCTCACGGTGATGAAGCCCGGTCATGCCGTTATACAGATGCACACCACAATCAGCACCGTGTGAAAAAGCTCGTGAAGCTTGTTCATAAGTTGCTGCTGTATGTGCCACACTTGGTTTAATTCCTCGGCTGACCAACCAATCAATCGCATTCATCGCACCTTCAGCTTCAGGTGCAACAGCAACACGCAATAGCGATCCCCCAGCACTGTCGAGTAATGTTTCTAATTCACAGATGGTCGGCGCTTTGAGATATTTCACAGGATGTGAACCACGATGGCGTTCTGTAAAATAAGGGCCTTCTAAAAAGCTACCGAGTAACAACGCACCTGTTGCTTGAGGTTTTGATACAAACTCACGGACTTGTAATAGCGCATGACGGATATCCTCCATCGGTGCTGTGACAGTCGTTGCAACCCAAGCCACAACCCCTGTTTTAACCAGCGCATCGGCTATAGTTTGTAGCCCTTGTTGCGTTGCATCCATCACATCAGCCCCTTCACGACCATGAATATGGATATCCACAAAACCGGGTAATAATGATTTTCCTTTTAAGCGAATAACTGGGCAATCTGTTGGTGCTTGTGTGGTGATTGATTCAATATTTTCACCATTAACATGGACATAGCAGAGATAACGGATACCTTCAGGAGTAAAGGTTCTATCTGCTAAAATGGCATATCGCTGATTCATAAGCCGTCTTCTTCTTCAACATCATGACTATCTATTTGTGCCAATTGCTCTCGAATATCTTGAATGCTGTCTTGACCAATTTCGCGTAGCGTTTGCACCAATTCCGTCGTTGAACACCCTTCCCGTTCAAATGCCGCATTAACAATCATGGGTAAATTAACCCCAGCTAACACCTCAACAGAGGGATTTTGCATCATGATTGCCATTGCGCGATTACAAGGGGTACCACCAGGTAAATCTGTTAAGAAGAGATATTGCTGGCATGACATAGCGTTAATCGCTTCACGCATTTTTTGTTCAAGCTCATCCGGAGAAATTGACTCAATAAAATCAATAAACGCGATATTTTCTTGCTCACCAGCAATCGCCTTTACAGCGGATGCCATACCTGTAGCAAAATTAAGATGTCCTGAGACAATAAGACCTATCATGAGTAACTCCTTGCGAGTAGCAGATAGTTCTACTACCCGTTTGTAGCAAGTTAATAATGTATTTCGATTAACCGTGTCGACAATTAGGGCATCTCTTTTTTATAAGAATCCTAATACATGCCCAATAACGCCAAATGCTAGGGTTGAAAAAATCAATACTGGTGGCTTACCCCAAAAACCGGTACTTTTCACCATTTTGTACATTAAGAAAACTAAGCACAGTGGCAGTAAATTCGGCATAATTTTGTCGAAGAGGGCTGTTTGTAATTCAACGACTTTTCCGCCAAGTTCCAGCGAGGCGGTGGTTTGCACTTTGATAAAGGTCGCCGAGAGCGCACCAATCACAAAGATCCCCATAATATTTGCCGCTTTCGCTAATTTTTCAGTGGCATCGCTCATATTGACCATTGCCGCAGTACCTGCGCGATAGCCCATAAACATCAGTCCGAAATACACTAAAAAATGCACAATTTGATACAAGAAGAAGAAAACGAAAGGTCCTGCAATCGAGCCTTCCATTGCAATAGAAGCACCTAATGCTAAGGTCAAAGGCATTAAGGTCATATGGTCGATAGCATCGCCAATGCCCCCAGTCGGCCCCATTCCTGCCACTTTCATCACATTAACAGTCGATGGCTTTTCTTTGTTCTCTTCCATTGCCACCGCCGTTCCTAATAAAAAGGTAAACAGCTTTGGACTGGCATTAAAAAATTGCAGATGGTTTTTCAACGATGTTGCATAATCGCGTTTATTATTGCCGTGAATTTTCTTCAATGCTGGGATAATTGAGAAAGCGAATCCACCACCTTGCATACGTTCAAAGTTGAAGTTACCTTCCATAAATAAGCCACGGAATGCACACTTCCAAAGTATGCCTTTAGTAATAACTTTTCTGACAGCAGTATCTTGATACTCATCAATGCCATCAATCAAAGAACCTGTTTCTGGTTTATCCTGCGTTTTCAATGCGGTGCTGTTATCAGATACCATCTTCGAAATCCTCATTCTGCTGACTTGAATTTTTATTGTTACCACTAAAGAAGAAGTAGAGTGCGGCGGCTGATGCGCCTAAAATAGCGACGGCCATAATTGGGAGTTTGAGATAGGTTGTCATCACGAAACCAATAAAGAACACACCGGCCACTTCTTTTGACCACATAATTTTTAGAAGCATTGCAAAACCAATTGCGGGTACCATTTTCGCCCCAATACCTAATCCTTCTAATAAGACTTTTGGCGTGTTCTCATCAATCCATTGAGCAGCATGTTCACCAAAATAAACAGTAACAAAAGCGACTAAAGCATAAAGGAGTGAACGGACAATAAGTGTAATAATCAGCAAGCGAGAGATCCCCGCACCGTCAGCCTTTTCTGCATATCGATCCGCTTTACCCATGGTAAATGCAGTCATAGCAAAGAAACCAATCACCAACATCTGCATTAAAACAGCAATAGGCATACCTATTCCCATTGCAACTTCCGGTGATTGTTTTGTCATTACCGCAAAAGCAACTGCTGCAATAGTGCCTAATGTCACATCTGGTGGCTGAGCTCCGGCATTAGGTACAAGCCCTAACCATGCAAGTTCTAAGGTAGCACCTGCAATTAATCCTACTTGCATATCTCCCATAATCAGGCCGACAACGGGCCCTGTAATTAATGGTCGATGGATATTTAATGCCACGTCATACTTATCGATACCGCAAAAGAAGGCCCATAAAGCCACTAAAGAAGCTTCAAAAATCATAAATTATCCTCAAACCTGCCTATAGCAGGTTTTCTTGATCAGGAAATAATCAGGCTGATGCGAGTGTTAGTACATCAACAGGAGTTTGATCTGGTGTGTTTTGGACTGTGCAAGTAACCCCTTTTTCGATAAGACGCTTAAAAGCACTAAGATCTTTTTCATCGATAGAGACTGTTTTCGCAATTTGACGTTTACCTTCATGAAAATGCATATTGCCAACATTACAATGAGTAATAGGCACGCCACCTTCAACTAAACGGGCTACATCAGTTGGGTTATTACACAGAACAAAAATTTTCTGACGAGGAGATGCTTTGCTAATAACATCAATAGTTTTTTGAATAGAGAAAAAGCGAACCGCATATTCGCCGCCAGCAGATGCTTTCATTCCCGCCTGCATAAATGCAGCATTGGGACCTTCAGCAGCATCATCATTAGCGACTAAAATTAGGTTTGCTTCCGTATGTTTACCCCATGTAATGCGGATTTGTCCATGAAGTAAACGTTCATCAATGCGGGTCCAGACAATATTAGGTGTGTTCATAACTAGCTCTCTTATTATATTTTATTAATTTAAAGCAGACTGTGTGTCTTCTGTTTTAAGTGAGAACGGATAAATTGTGACGCCTTGTACAACTCGATTGATTTCTCCGGTTGGAGATGGATTATCAGGCGTATTCCCTAGTGCAATAGAACTGTGAAATGCAAATGATTGCGCCAACATCAAATAAGGGAACAATAGCGCCACATCTGAACAGTTCTCTAACGCTGGAATATAAACAAAACTCTCTGGTGAAAAAGTTTTATCATTTCGTGCGGTGATCGCGATCACCTTGCCTGATGCATTATCGTGAATAACCTCTCGTAATAAATCTGTCTCGTATTGACGTGTATAAGGATCATTAGAGAAAAACATCACCACAAGGGTTTCTTTATTTACGATGGATTTAGGCCCGTGTCGAAAGCCTAATGGGGTATCAAAATTTGCTACGACTTTACCCGCCGTCAGCTCTAACATTTTTAATGCGGCTTCTTGTGCTAGCCCTTGTAATCCTCCGCTACCAAGATAAATAACGCGTTTGAATTTTCCTGCGTATTGATGGCGGATAATTTTATTTGCTTTGTCAAATTGCGCTTTGTAATCACTAAAAAACGGCGCAATAGCATCAGTAAATACACTATCGCCTAAAAAGATAGTGACCGCCGCCATCATCATTGAAGAAAAACTTGATGTCATTGCTAATGAACGATCGTTTGACTCTTCCGGCATTAATAACGCCAATGCCTTATGACTATTTTGGCAATATTGATAAAGCTGGCCCTGAGGGTTACAGGTTAAAACTAAGTGGTAACATTGCGATAAGCACTTCTTTGCAATATCTAACGCAGCCACACTTTCGGGGCTATTCCCTGAACGAGCAAAAGAAATCAGTAATGTAGGGATATCTTCGGCTAAATATTCTTGAGGATCAGCAACTAAATCCGTTGTGGCAATAGCATCAACACGACGTTTTATAGCTCCCGTCAAAATAGGTGCTAACGCTCTACCGGCAAACGCGGATGTTCCAGCTCCCGTAAGAATTATTCTGCTATTTGATGCCTCCAATGCTTTTTCTAAAAAAGACTCAATATCAGCACGTTTTTCTCGAATTGATAGCCATGTTTTTTTCCAGCACTCTGGTTGCTGGTCAATTTCTTTCGCTGTCCAAAATGCGTTTAACTGCTCAAGTTCAGCGGTTTGATAGCTTAAATATTCCATGGTTTCCCTCAATTAATGGACATTGCACGCATCGGCATAAACCGACAACACATCACGAATTTTCGCAATAACAAATGACTCAGGCGTACCCGCAATTTTCCCCTCTCTAAACTGGGTAAATTGATAAGGCAAATATTGGCTAAGTAAGGGAAGTGGAATAGGCTTAACAGATAAATTATCCATTAATGTGTCAATAGCAGTATTAATCTCGGCATCAGGCCAATAATAACGAATACGATCACTAAAACTATAAACACGAGCAAAGGCGAGTTGACGTTCATCACCGTGATAATATTTTTGCCAAAAATTAGGCTCACGGCACATCAATTGTTCCATTTTTTCACGTAATCTAGAGCACTTCTCAAGAGGAAATAATGTTTCTTCAATGGCGCAAAGTGCATATAAACCTTCACGCATAGCAAATGTTAGCGCCGGCCCAACTTTTAAAATAGCAAAGTGATCATGGACGAGTTGCTGATAAGCTTGATTGGTTTGATAATCTGTAGAGTGAGCTTCAAAAACCAGATGAGAATAGTCATTTACTACTTGGCTTAACGCTTGTGCTTTTTCAGATTGATAATCAATAATACCGGTATGATCAAATTCAACCCCAGGCTGTACAACTAAACCTATAACACGAGTCCAACACTCTCCCACACCAGCGTCATAAAATGCTTGGCGATGGCACGCTAATGTTTTACGGGCAGCATCAGGTGAAGTCACCTCAACGGTATCAAGCTCTTCAGCAGCACCACCAGGAACGGGGACTTCTGTGCCAACAACATAAACAATATCACTAAAACCAAATGTCTTTTTGGCGGTATTTTCTGCAATAACAGCAAGACGAGCTGCACGCGATGCCACGATTTCATCTGTTAAAGGAATAGGATCATCTGCACAAGACATACTGCAATCAAGATGGATTTTTTTAAATCCCGCGGCAACATAATGTGCAATAAGTACATCCGCATTTGCCATCGCTTCTTCAGCATTAAGATGCTGCCAGCGATTAGGCCCTAAATGGTCACCACCAAGGATAAGCTTTTCGACAGGAAAACCGACATTTTCCGCTTTCTCAATAACATATTGGTAGAAATCAGCGGGAGTCATACCTGTATAACCACCAAACTGATCAACCTGATTAGAGGTGGCTTCAATCAGCAGAAAGGAATCATCGTCCAGCGCTTGTAATAAAGCAGCTTCTATTACTAAAGGGTGGGCAGAACAAACAGAATAAATACCATTCTGTTTGCCTGATTTATGTTGCTGAACAATCTTTTCTAAAGGATGCATGTAAATACTAACTCCATAATCAACACCGGCGGTGTTGCTAATGGAGTTAGCAAATTACGCTGTCTTATCGTCCACAATGATAACGTCGATTTTATGATCTTTCAGTTCCTGAACATACTCATCAGGAATACCTGAATCCGTCACTAACACATCAATATCACCAAACTCTCTGATCATATGACAGCTGCGTTTACCGAATTTCGTAGAATCTGCAACCGCAATAATCGTTTCTGAGATATCACACATTAAACGGTTAAGACTGGCTTCCTGTTCATTGTGAGTAGTGATACCAACACGTAAATCAAATCCGTCAACACCAAGAAAAACCTTATCGAAACGGTAATTTCTTAGACTATTTTCAGCTTGTGAGCCAGAAAAAGACAATGCACTTTTTCGCAATACACCACCTGTCATTAAAACTTCAACACCTGTGGTATTTGCTAACTCCATTGCGACATCCAGACCGTTAGTCATGACGACTACATTTTCGCGCGACTTTAAATGTGTCGCGATTTCGCGTGTAGTTGTCCCCGAGTCAAGAATGACGGTGTCTCCATCCTTTATCAGCGTTGCGGCAGCTTTCCCGATTAATGTTTTAATGCCCGCATTTTGTCCACGTTTTTCATGGATACTCAGTTCAGCAATAAAGCCTGTATTAGGAATTGCTGCGCCATGAGAGCGAACGATATAGCCATTTTTCTCAAGAAAACTTAGATCGCTGCGGATAGTGACACTTGAGACTTTAAATAATTCAGCGAGATCTTCGACTCTGGTTTTGCCCTGTTGGTTAACCATATCGAGGATTTCCATACGCCTCTCAACTGCCGCTTTCACTTTCGTCTCCTTACGAAACCAAAAGATTTACTTTCGATTGATTTCGAATGTAGTTTACTACGCCAAATTTAACCGACAACGCAAAAAAACAAAACTTTTGATCTCTTTCACAAAGTTTCGATTTCACTATCGATTGCTTACGATTATTTTCGTGTCATGTCAATGATAGCCTTGAGGGCATCAGTTTCCAATAAATAAAATGATATAAGGTAATGTCACTCTTATGATTACACCATATATAGCTATATAAAATGCCATAAAATAGAGTTAATAGCGAAATATTTCACAAAAATCAGATTAAAAATTCAAAATGATTATTTATTTTCGAAAAATAAAAGAGTCATATCGCTCAAATAATCAAAAGAACACGAAATTATCGCCATTAGAACATCGTTAAATTGAAAATTATTGTGTTATATACTTATCAATAAACTTTCATTTACTTTCGATATTCTATATTTGTGATTTTAATCTCTTTTGTTTTGTAAAAATTTACGTAATGTAACAGGATAAAAAATAAACTCAGGAAATAAATAATGGCATCAAATCAACCTGCTTTATTTCATATGATGGCAAAGCCGACAAGCTACCACTGTAATATTAAATGTGAATATTGCTTTTATCTGGAAAAAGAAAATATTTTTCAAGATGAGACAAAAGAAACAGGCCATACAGTGATGCCTGATGGTGTACTTCGTCGTTATATTAAAGACTATATTCAGTCACACAGTGGCGATCAGGTTGATTTTGCTTGGCAAGGTGGTGAACCAACGCTGGCAGGATTAGCCTTCTTTGAAAAAGTGGTCAAATACCAAAAGCAATTTGCTAACGGCAAGACAATTACCAATAGTGTACAAACCAATGCGATTGCCATTAATCGTCAATGGGCACAATTCTTTGCTGATAACCACTTTCTATTAGGCGTTTCAATTGATGGCATTGAAGCCGTTCACGATAAATATCGTATTTCAGTCAATGGTAGCCCAACATTTGAACGCGTAAAACGCGCCATCAATTTACTAAATGAGTATGGTGTTGAATTTAATACATTAACCGTTGTAAATGATCAAAACTGGAATAAAGGAAAAGAGACTTATCAAGCTTTAAAAAATTTAGGTTCAACTTTTTTTCAATTTATTCCCATAGTCGAAGTGGATAGACGTTTCCCACACACTCATGGCGGACATTATGCTCCCGGTCCTAACGCACAATTAGCGGCTTTCTCTGTTCCTGCTGAAGGTTACGGAAAATTTATGACCGATATATTCAATGAATGGATACGCCAAGGTGATGTAGGAAAAATATACATTCGCTTATTTGATAGCTTATTAGGGACATGGATGGGATATCCTGCATCAACATGTATTCAATCTAAAACTTGTGGTCAAGCATTAATTATTGAAGCCAATGGTGATGTTTACTCTTGTGATCACTATGTTTATCCCGCTAATAATTTAGGCAACATACAACTAACAAGTCTTGCACAGCTCGCAACATCAAAAACACAGCAACGCTTTGGTCAAAATAAATACGATAAACAAACCAACCTTTGCAAACAGTGTGAAGTGCAAAGCTTATGTTATGGCGGTTGTCCTAAACATCGCATTATTGCGATAGAAGGCGAAAAATATCGCCACAATTATCTATGTCACTCTTATAAAAAAATATTTCATCACACGGCAATCGGCATGCAATTAATGCGTCAAGCGATAGCTCGTGGAGGCCTTGCCAGTGATGCACTTGGGGCGATGCAAAAAAACTATCTCAAGTGACTCTTATTTTATTTCATTTTATTTATTTTGGAGACAATCTGTGACCTTACCTTTTGTTAAAAAAAGCATACTCGCGGGGATCATTGCCACGTCATGTTTAAGCCTTCCAATATCAGCCCATGCTGGTGGCACACCTGAAAAACCGAATGTACTGTTAATCGTAATGGATGATTTAGGCACAGGACAACTTGATTTTGTACTGGATACCTTAGATGTAGATGCGTTAGCTCAGCGACCAACGCCTCCTCGTTATAAAGGTGATATCAATAAAATGATAGAAGCCGCACGTATTGCGATGCCTAATGTCAGTGATATGGCAGAAAACGGTGCAAAAATGACTAATGCATTTGTAGCTCATCCCGTTTGTGGCCCTTCTCGTGCAGGTATCTTTACAGGACGCTCACCCGCCAGTTTTGGTACTTACAGCAATGATGATGCCATTTTAGGTATACCCCAAGATATCAAATTGTTACCCTCACTTTTCCAAGAAAATGGCTATGCCACTGCCAGCATTGGTAAATGGCATAATGCAAAAGTTATCCGTAAACCGAAAATAAATGAAAATAAACAAACCCGTGATTATCACGACAATATGATCTCAACCCCTGAAGCGGGTTATGCGCCTCATGAGCGGGGCTTTGATTACGCCTTTAGTTATTATGCATCAGGTGTTGCCTTATGGAATTCGCCTGCATTTTGGCGTAATGGTGTCAATGTTCCTGCTCCGGGTTACACCACCCATCTATTAACGGATGAAACACTAAAATTTATTGATGAACATAAAGATAAACCTTTCTTTATCAATCTTTCTTATAGCGTTCCACACATACCGTTAGAGCAAGCATCTCCTGCTAAGTATATGGATAAATTTGATACAGGGAATGTGGAGGCAGATAAATATTTTGCCGCCTTAAATGCAGCAGATGAAGGTATTGGACAAATCATTGCGAAATTAAAAGAAAATGGTGAGCTAGAAAATACATTAATTTTTTTCTTATCTGATAATGGTGCAGTTAATGAATCCCCCATGCCCATGAATGCCATGGATAGAGGCTTTAAGGGCCAGATGTTTAATGGTGGAGTTAGAGTACCTTTTATTGCTTATCAACCCGGAACTATTCCCGCGGGAACAAAAAGCGATGCGATGATCTCCGCACTTGATATTTTGCCAACCGCGTTACAAGTCGCTGATATTCAAATTCCTGATAGCCTGCAAGTAGAAGGTAAAAACATTATGCCATTGCTTAAAGGTGAAACAACGCGTTCGCCTCATGCTTATCTGTATTGGGCTGGCCCCGGCACTAAGCATTATAGTGAAGAAAACCAAGAGTTTTGGCATGGTTATCACCAATGGATCACCTATCAACGTCAAACGCCTCCAGTAAACCCTAACTTAGAGAAACTGTCTAAAGGTGCTTGGGCAGTGCGTGATGGTGAATGGGCGCTCTATTTTTATGATGATGGTAAAAATCAACCACAGCTTTTTAACGATAACACCGATCCTGGCGAATCAATCGATTTGGCAAAACAATATCCACAAAAAGTGGCTGAACTAAAAAATGCGTATTACCAGTGGATCAAAGATAAACCTAAACCTGTTATTTGGGGGCAAGATCACTATCAAATACTAGTAGATTCAGCCAAACCTTAAACTCAACTTCCGTTTTGTTTCGCAAGGATGCGTCTTTTTTCTGAGATACGAAAATGGTTATTGAAATTGCATCTAAACCACGGCCTAAACTGCCTTATGAGCACCCTGATGTAAAAATTTATCAACGCTTATTTAAAGAAAACATAATCCGGCGATTAGTCAGAAAATCGGCTTATCACCGTCATGATAATGCTATTGCTGACTTTTTTAAGGATGAGACACACTCTCTTTTTTCGCTCTGTGAAAGACTTACTCAGTATATTACAGAAGCTTTTCATCACTATCAGGTTTGGGGTTATTCCCATGCCTATTACCCCGGTAGTCCTGGCCAACAAACCGTCAGAACCGATGCGCTAGAAGGGGTCAGTCGAGTACTTCCTTTACTTGCCGCATGGACAGTAAATAGCAAAAAAAGCACATTACTAGGTTTAAACCAGCAAATTTACCATTTACCCTCAATGATAAAACAAAGCTTTATTCATGGAACAGATCCTCTTCATAAAGGCTATTGGGGAAAACTTGAAAATTACGATCAACGAATTTGTGAGGCATCTGATCTCGCTCTTACTCTTTGGATCAGCCGTGAATGGGTTTGGGATACGTTATCTTCGGAGATCAAACAGCAAATAATTAACTGGTTTGAACAAGTTAATCACTGCGAAATTGTTGATAATAACTGGCATTTTTTCCCACTAACCGTCCAATTTGTTATTAAAGCACTGACAGGTAAAGATACCATTGCCCATTGGCGTTATGAAAGATTAAAAGAATTTTATGTCGGTGATGGATGGTTTCGTGATGGGGCAAAAGGTAATTATGATTACTACAATGCGTGGGGGTTTTATTATTCTCTTTATTGGCTAGCGCAAATTGATCCACAATTTGATCATGATTTTATTACTCAATCCCTGAATAATTTTAATCAACACTACCTTTATTTTATCACCCCAAAAGGTATTCCTTTTTTTGGTCGTAGTGCTTGTTATCGTCTTGCTGTTTCTGCGCCATTACTCGCAGGCGTTGATTTACAATGCCCTTTTGTCAAAGTTGGAGAGGCTAAACGGGCTTTTGAAAGTAGCTTACGTTATTTTATTTCTCAAGGTGCACTCAAAAATGGCGCTCCAACTCAAGGGCTATTTAATCATGATGCTCGTTTAGTTGATAATTACAGCGGTCCAGCAAGCTCTTTTTGGTCATTACGGGCTGTCATTATCGCTCTTTATTGTGCTGATCGTATTAATTTATGGCAAGCACCATCACTTCCTTTACCTATCGAAAAAAATGACTTTCGTTTCGAAATACCCGCTATCCAAGCATCAATTATCGGGGTGAAAGCAACACAAGAAGTCAGTGTTATTTTTCGAGAGGACTATACACAACAACAATCACCTTTAACTCGCCGTTTAGAAAAACAAACGCGAGTACAAAAAATCACAGAAACTGTAATTGGACAATCAAGACGCCCTAAAAACAACCTATTACGCAAAGGAGTCACTAGTTACAGTTCTAAAATGACACATTTCTTCTGACTTTCTTTCATTTGCTTTCGGTGCGAAGGGAATAAAAATGTGATTTAGATCTTTTACCTTTCTATTTCTTTCGTTTATTATTAATCGTAATTAAACGAAAGATGAGAGGCAAACATGTATCTGGTTTCTACTCGTAATATGCTCAATAAAGCACAGCATGAAAACTATGCTGTGCCCGCTTTTAACATTCATAACTTGGAAACTATCCAAGTGGTAATGGAAACTGCGGCTGAAATGGCATCACCTGTGATCTTAGCAGGCACACCTAGCACGTTTGCTTATGCTGGTAGTGATTATTTAATTTCGATTTGCCAGCAAGCGGCTGAGCAATATCGCATCCCAGTAGCACTACATTTAGATCATCATGAAAATATTCCTGATATTTGCAATAAGGTGATTTCGGGGGTGCGATCAGCCATGATCGATGCTTCTCATTTTCCTTTTGAAGAAAACATTCGCCTGGTTAAAGAAGTCGTCAATTTCTGCCATTATTGGGATTGCACCGTAGAAGCTGAATTAGGTCGTCTTGGTGGGCAAGAAGATGATTTAATCGTTGATGCGAAAGATGCGCTATTTACCGATCCTGATTCAGCAGTACAATTTATCAAAGCCACGGGAATTGACTCATTAGCGGTGGCGATTGGTACAGCACATGGTATGTATAAACATGAACCACATCTTGATTTTGATCGTCTACATGCCATCCGCCAAAAAACAGAGATCCCTTTAGTACTACATGGCGCGTCAGGTATTCCTGATACTGATGTACGTCATTGTATCGACTTAGGTATTTGCAAAGTTAACGTAGCAACCGAACTTAAAATTGCTTTCTCTAACGCAATTAAGCAGTACTTTTTAGATAATCCTGATGCCAGTGATCCTCGCCATTACCTAGTGCCAGGTAAAGCGGCGATGAAAGCGGTGGTTGCAGATAAAATTCGCGTCTGTAAAAGTGATGGGAAACTGTGAAAATAAATAGAACTGTCGCCATTATTGGCGAATGTATGATAGAGCTAAGTGGCCAACCTTTTTTGCCACAACAACAGCGTTTTGGGGGCGATACATTAAATACAGCACTGTATTTAGCGCGCCTCATTCCTACATTACATCCGCAATATATAACAGGTTTAGGCACTGATAATTACAGTGCCTTAATGCAAAAAGCATGGGAAAAAGAGGGGATCAACTGCCAGTCAGTGATCACCATTCCCGAAAAACTTCCCGGTTTATATGCCATTGAAATTGATACTTGTGGTGAGCGTAGCTTCCATTATTGGCGTAGTGATGCCGCTGCACGTTATATTGCAACGGACAACCGTTTTGCAACACATCTAAATACCTTGCCCGACGATAGTGTTATCTATCTTAGTGGTATTTCACTGGCCATTTTAACGCCGAAAGGAAAAGAAGCGTTAATCACGCAATTAATCCGCCTTAAACAGCGAGGGATCACCTTAATTGTCGATTCAAACTATCGGCCCCGTTTATGGGATCTAATACCTCATGCGCAAGAGTGGTTCGAAAAACTATATCGACTCAGTGATATCGCTTTAGTCACCGGAGATGATGAACAAGCTCTCTGGCAACAACCCAACCTTACTGAGCAAAAAATTGTCGAACGCCTTCATCAATGGGGCAATAAAAACGTCATTGTTAAACTAGGAGCAAAAGGGGCTTTCTGGTCTGATGGTGAAAATACCGGTTATATCTGCCCCAAACCGATACAGCATGTCATAGACACTACAGCAGCCGGGGATTCTTTTAATGCTGGTTTTATTGCTGCATGGCTACAAAACTACCCTTTGCCTACATGTTGTTTATGGGGAAATACATTAGCAGGATTAGTTATCCAACATCATGGCGCCATTATTCCCCATAACATCACTGATTCATTCTATTCACTCATCAAGGATAACCATGAGACAGTCAATTGTTGATACACTTTCAGTACTGAAAGTGATCCCCGTGATCCAAATTAATCGCGCCGAAGATGCAATTTGGCTGGGTGAAATACTAACCCAAAATCAATTACCTATTGCTGAAATTACCTTTCGTACTCCAGCAGCCGCCAAAGCAATAAAGCTGATGAGAGAACACTTTCCTGAGCTTATTCTTTGTGCGGGTACCGTATTAACAGCGCAACAAGCTGATATAGCAAAAGAAGCGGGTGCAAGCTTTGTTATTTCTCCCGGTTATAATCCAAAAACCGTCGATTATTGCCTTCATAATGGCATTGATATTGTGCCTGGAATAAATAACCCAAGCCAAATTGAAGTTGCTCTTGAGCGGGGTTTAACCTTGCTAAAATTTTTCCCAGCAGAAGCTTCTGGTGGAGTAAAAATGCTAAAAGCAATGGCGGCACCTTACTCTCAAGTTCAATTTATGCCTACTGGAGGAATTAGTCTAAACAATGTTAGTGATTACCTCGCTATCGGGCAAGTTATCGCATGTGGTGGCAGTTGGATTGCTACTACTGAGGCAATTGATAATCAAGACAAACAGACTATTGCTCGCAATATTCAAAATATCCATTCATTACTTAAGAATAAAGGATAAACAAAATGAAACAGGTTGCCGTTTTATTGGCTGATGGTTTTGAAGAAGGTGAAGCGGTTGTTTTTATTGATATCATGCGTCGCCTTGATATTCATGTAGATGTACTTTCTTGCATGGATACACTGGTATTAAACACCTATTTTAACACTAAGATCAGTGCTGATTACCTATTAACCGAAAAATTCACACACAGTTATGACGCAGTAATGATGCCGGGTGGTCCTAAAGGTACAGATCGTCTATGTGCAAATTCACTCGTGATTGATTTTATTAAACGCCATATTGCACAAGACAAATACATTTGTGCTCTATGCTCTTCCGGAGCAAAAGTATTAGCAGCACATCATCTTCTTGAAGGTCGTTATTACAGCACTGGTGATAAACTTGCTGATAAATATGATGATGGTCATTATCTTGACCAAGATGTTGTTGTTGATGGGAAATTTATCAGTGCCAAAGGATTAGGTGTTAGCTTTGAATTTGCCTTTACGGTAGCTAAATATTTGCTCAGTGACAATGTAGAAAAAGTAGATTGGCAAGCTAATCACATTTACTTTAAACATTGGCCGTTGTCTTACCTTGACTAAATATTAAATAACTAAGCCCTCTTTTTAAACCGCCGTTAATAACAGAGCGGTTTATTAGAGGGCTTTCATTTCTTATCAAAAAAGAGTTAGAAACGATACAGACTAAATGGTTTGGCATCTAATACAGGTTTTTTGCCTAATAATAAATCTGCTGTAATTTCTGCTGATACAGGGCTTTCGGTCATTCCCCAACCTGTTGCAGTATTAATAACTAGACCTGGATACTCTTTAACATCAGAGATAATTGGGTTTTCATCTGGTGCAATCGCCATCGCACCACTCCACTGATCAATTAACGTTGATTCTTTAAATGCTGGGAACTCTTTTTTCAGTTTTTCCAGTGAGGCATTTAATTCTGGCAGATCAGGCAGAGCGGTCATATCACGATATTTTTCAAATGGCGACTCTTCATTAAGATCCCAATGTGTTGATTGCATAAAGGAATTAATCAACTGCTCATTTAACGAAATATGTACTGGGAAATCAGGTAAAGCCAGCAGAGGTAAATATTTATAGCCGTAAGTAAATGATTCTTTTACTACCGGAGCAACAATGACACGAGGAGAAGTTGCATACGTTCCATCCGCTTGTTCACGGAAGAAAATTCCGCCGGGTAAAGCAACGTTTCCACCTGGCGCATTTGGTGCTGCGCTAATTAATTGTTGTGATTGATAAGCAGGTAATGTTGGTACATCAACATTTAGGTTCTGCATAAATAAACGTGACCAAACACCACCGGCGACAACAACACGAGAGGTTTTAATTGGTCCTTTTTCTGTTACAACATCAGAAATAACACCAGCTTGCGTTTCTAAACCACGGGCAGCACAGTTTGTGAAAATTTTGATACCCATTTTTTTGGCATATTCTGCCATCACAAAAGTCGCAACTTCAGGATCGAAGCTTCCTGAGTCTTCTTCGAAACCAGCAATTTTCCAATCAGTGGTAGCGCCACGTAAACGTTGTTTTAACTCAGCGCCTTCAATCATTTTTGTTCTAAATGGAATGTCTGAGCCAACATCTTTGCTTTTAGCATCAATCCATTTTCTTACGTTTTCTAAATCTTCTTCATCTAAAGGAACTTCTACACGACCTTGTGTACGATAAGTGGTATCAATACCAACTTTAGCGTTCATTTCACGCCAGCGGTGCTTCCCGAGGTGATGTAATAAGAAGGTTTCATCTGGCATTTTATAGCTAATAGCTTGACCATAGAATCGCGATGATTGTTCGCCGGCAATATTTCCTTTTTCAACGATTGTGACAGATAAGCCACGCTCAGCCAGGTTAATCGCGGTCATGATACCTAAAATACCCGCACCAATTACAACAACATCATCTTGTTTCGGTAATGGACCGCCAGTTCCCTCAACAAAACCATGTCTCGGCGTACCAGGAACAAAACGCCCTTCTCGCGTTAACATAGGTGTTAAAATCCCAGCGCCTGCAGCAACAGCAACCACTGTGCCACCAAGAATAAATTTTCTTCTACTTATTGCCATTTCGAAACAATTCCTTTCATGCAGTGAATAATTATCATTATATAATCACGGCATTTTATTCTATTTGTAACGCAATAGTAAACTAGTTGTGATTATTTTTTTGGTAAATAGTATATGAATGAGCTAATATATTCAAAATGTAAGCAATTGATTCAAGATGTTAATATTTAAGGCATTATTGGATTAAAATAATTTTTTTAATAAAAAATTTAATATTTTCATTGGGTTTATATAAATCAAGTTCATAATAACTGATAGAAAAATAACCATTGATACAAAATTTTTCACTAAAAAAGCTATTATCATGGCGTTTTTTATCATAGCGGTGCTAATATAATTTCATCTATTAACGCACTTTTTGATCAAAGAATATTCAGGCAACTAAATAACGTTGGAATAATGTTAATCTTTTCCTCTATTTTAGAGATGGGTATTGATGCTTATTTCAATAGTGTGTTGTTCTTTCAGACTAGATATTTATATAATTCAAATTGCTTAAAAAATAACACCCTACCCATCATCAAAATTAATTATCTATTAAGTACTGCTATCCCATTATTTAACAACTATAAATCAATCGGTTAGCCTCAAACACGGTGAGTAAATGCAAAATCAAGTCGCACAATCAATGAAAAACAGTATCAAGGTATACTTGGTAAACTCATTTACTCGTGATCATTGCGGTGGCAACCCTGCCGGAGTCATCCTCAACCCTCCCAAGCTAACGACAGAACAAAAAATAGCCATTACTCAACAAGTTGGATTTTCTGAAACGGCATTTGTCTATTCGGGTGATGACACTGATTTTAAAGTGGATTTTTTTACTGCTGAAGGAGAAGTTGATTTTTGTGGGCATGCAACATTAGCGGTTTTTTTCACTCTGTCATCGCTTAAGTTACTCAAACCTGGCGATTATAGCCAAAAAACCAAGGCAGGAATTTTAACCGTTACCATTAATCACGATAATATTGTGATGGAACAAACGCTTCCTATTACCCGTAAGGGGCCTTGTGTTAACGATGTCGCAAAGGCGCTGGGCATTCTACCTGAAGTGATAGAAAAGACAGATTTACCAATAGAGATTGTCTCAACAGGATTAAACGATATTTTTGTTCCTGTACAATTTGGCTATTTAGATGCTTTACAGCCTGACTATCAAGCTATCGCTGCTTTAAGCCATAAATTTGATACTATCGGCTTTCATGTCTTTGAACTTAGTCATGATCAAAATATTACTGCCCACTGCCGAAACTTTGCACCACGCTATGGCATTAACGAAGAATCAGCCACAGGTAGCTCAAGCGGTGCTTTAGGGTGTTATCTTGTTCATCACCTTTTGCCAAACAAAAGGCAATTTTTGTTCGAACAAGGTAGAGCAATGCAATGCTCTTCTTTAATTGACGTATTTATTGATTCGACAACAAAAAACGTCACTCGCGTTCAAGTTGGTGGAAAAGCGACATTGATTGGTACAAAAATAATTGAGATCTAAAAATACTATATTTAATAAGTGGCGTTGAACCGATGATTATTTATCATTTGGCAACGCCACTATTACGAATCAAAACAAGTTGATAGAACAAAACGTCACAATTTAACAGGTGATAGCCACTGTGTTGCTCTTAATTAAACAGTGAAAGCCGAAGTACTAAAGCAACGAGTGTGACAATGAGCACAGGGATAGTCATGATGATCCCTGTTTTGAAATAATATCCCCATGTGATCGTCATATTTTTTTGTGATAAAACATGTAGCCACAATAATGTTGCCAAGCTACCTATTGGTGTAATTTTTGGCCCCAAATCAGCACCAATCACATTGGCATAAATCATCGCTTGTTGAATTACCCCTGTCGCTTCACTTCCTTCAATGGATAGAGCACCAATTAATACTGTTGGCATATTATTCATTATTGATGATAAAAAGGCGGTAATAAATCCCGTACCAATTGTTGCTATCCATAACCCTTTATCAGTAAGGTAATTAAGTATTTCAGAAAGATAATCAGTTAATCCTGCATTTCTTAAACCATAAACAACCAAGTACATACCTAAAGAGAAAATGACGATTTGCCACGGTGCGCCACGCAACACTTTTTTAGTATTAATCGTACGGCCTTTGGCTGCAATTACCCAAAGAATTAAAGCGCCAATTGCCGCTATTGCACTAACAGGAATGCCTAATGGCTCTAAAATAAAAAAACCAATGAGCAATAACAACAATACAAGCCAACCTGCTTTAAACGTAGTCATATCCTTAATGGCTAAAGCTGGCTCACTCAGTTTTTTAACATCATATTGGTTAGGAATATCTTTACGGAAAAACCAATGTAGCATCACAAGCGTTGCAACAATTCCCGCAATATCGACTGGCACCATAATTGATGCATATTCAGTAAATCCAATATTAAAGAAGTCCGCAGAAACGATATTCACGAGGTTCGAAACAATCAGCGGCAAGCTCGCTGTGTCTGCGATAAACCCGGCAGCCATAACAAAGGCTAATGTCGTACCCTTGTTGAAACCAAGTGCAAGTAACATCGCAATCACAATAGGCGTTAGTATCAATGCTGCACCATCATTAGCAAATAAAGCAGCAACCATTGCACCAAGTAGCACGATATAACTGAATAGTAATCTTCCTTTCCCACCCCCCCACTTGGCAACATGTAATGCCGCCCATTCAAAAAAGCCACTTTCATCTAAAAGTAGGCTAATAATAATTACTGCAACAAATGTCGCTGTGGCATTCCACACAATGTTCCAAACAGTCGGAATATCTTGAAAACTGATCACACCAAAAAGGAGTGCCAATATAGCGCCGGCTGTTGCACTCCAACCAATATCCAACCCTTTCGGCTGCCAGATAACCAAGGTGATCGTTAAAACAAAAATTAATGCAGCAATAAACATAACAACCTCGTTTAAAAGGTGCATTCACACACACCCAATCATATATGTTTTTTCGAATATATTTAGTTAAATTTTTTACACAGAACAACGATGACTAGACTCTTTTTTCTCTAAGATCTTGAGTAAATCTGCAACTCTATTTTTCTCTGTGGTGTAAGTTATATCAATGATACTTTTCACCCACGGCAGTAATGCAGGAGATAATCGATAATGAACCCATTTGCCTTGCTTCGAATCGAGCAAAAGACCCGACTCTCTCAGCATAGCTAAGTGTCGAGATGTCTTGGGTTGCGATAAATTTAACGCAGTATAGATATCACAAACACATAGCTCACCAGATGCTTTTAAAAGCAATACGATATCTAGTCTGGTTTGATCACCTAAAATTTTAAACAGTTGTAATGGTTTCATGTATCCCCCTTTACGATCTTTAGCTTAAAAATACCTCCATCAAACACATACGTCAAATCATATATGAGTTATACATTATTGTGGCATAATGTCGCTATCTATTATGCCTATAATAAATGCTTATTATCGAGTTATATTTAAATGAATTATTAATTTAATTAAATATTGATAGGAAGTTCATAGGGTTAAAATAAGAAAATCAAAATAAGATACATTATTTATCATAATTTCACTGCCACATCCAACCTATTAAAAAATAAAAAATCCAACTTAAATTATTTAAATTAAATCTACTATTAAAATAACATCAAATTAAAAAAGTCATTTTTGTATTGTAATTATCTTTTTATGTCAATATTAATAAACTATCGATTTACAGCTCTTAGGTAAAAGTGATAATAGTAACCTCATTACCTAACATGTTAATTTTGATATTTTATGGGATTAGATATTGTCATGTTTAAAGATCAATTTACACCACAACAAAAAATGGATATTTGCACTTTTGAAGAAGGTGATCCGACGGAAAACCCTTGGGTTAAAGGGAAACCTGCCCAAATACACATTGAAATTGTCCCCCATAATCCTAATTGGCTTATACAATTTAATGAACAAAAATTGTTAATTCAGAATGCATTGTCAGATATAGCATTATCAATTGAGCACATAGGATCTACTGCGGTTGCAGGATTGGCTGCTAAACCAATAATCGATATCGATTTAATTATAGAAAATCCTAAAGATGAATCATCTTATATTCCTCAATTAGAAGCATTGGGCTATGAACTCATTATTCGTGAGCCTTCATGGTATCAGCACCGTATGCTTAAACTGAGTAATCCGATGGTTAACTTACATGTATTTGGAAAAAATTGTCCCGAACATTGGCGTCACCTATTATTCAAGCAATGGTTAACAACACATCCTGAAGATTTAGCCAATTATGAGGCGATTAAACAGCTTGCTAAGCATAATGTAAAGACGACTCAAGATTATAACCTGAAAAAACAGAGCATTGTACGTGCAATTTATCAGAAGATTTTTACCTCATTGATTGGCGACTAATAACCCGTTATCAGTGCACAGTGCGCTATTGATGTTCTGTATATCAATTTTTTAGACCGTCTTTATAGGTTTCCTAAGGTGTCCAAAAACTATTTTTATGGTTCGTATAAATCGTTATAGCTAACATGTGCAAAAGTCATTTCACTTATGCACGTGCTGTTCTCGAAAATATCTATCTTACATATCCACACTAGTGACTCGGTTACCTCAATTTCAATGCCAACTTGTTGATGACTAACTATTTACTCATCATAATTAAGCCCCAACTCACCGTTAAAGGGCTTTAATATGATGATATATCTGTTACTTATATAGTGTGAAATATTCAGGAGTTACTAAGAATGGAACCATACCGTATTGCATTAATTGGTTTACTGATACATCTGATAATTTAAAAGTCAGTGGTTTATTGCCAAATTTAATTCTGCTTATTAATACTGGATCATTTTTAGATGTATCTCCTGTAAATGTCACGCCTAACGCAACTACCTTATCCATTTTCACGTTACCGGGTATAAGAATAATGCTGATACTAAAATCCATCTTTTGATGTGAATTTTTTTCTGCTTGCTTGATCCTTTTAATTACCCCTTCTGAAGCATAAACCCCCGCCAATATCTCTTTGTAAGAGAAGACCATTAGATCCGTATCAACAGTATTTTGGCCGTCTTCAACCTTGCCAACACCAACAGGTATTGAGAAATGGGCGAATGAATTAAGTTTTTGCTTATAACATTCAACATATTCCGCATCTCTGAAAATCTCAGGAACTTTATTTTTTAATTCTATCAATGATTTAGACTCTTTCCTTGAGTCTTCAAAATCATTACATGAAGAGACTTCGAAATTAATATCTCCTTTAACAATACTTTGCTCACTAGACAATAAGTTATCTGTATTTATTTTCGTTTCTAAATCAACCTTACAGCCAACTAATAAGGAAGATATAACGGCAACCATAAATATTTTTTTCATCAAAAAGCCCTTATGATAATTAAACAAAAATTTACAATTCTATTTAACCATCACAAGGGCTTATAGCAAGCAAAAAATAAAGAAGAGGATTTTATTAAAGATAAGTGCTCTAAATCTTGTTAATTTAATTATATTTATATGGCAATATAAAACTATCAAAATAAGAGTATCTAATTACATGTCTTATTTAATAAATATAAAACCCACACTTACAACATCTAAGTAAACACTCTATTTTTAATTCTTTCTTTTAAAGAATATCGGATAGTAAAATAAACTCACTTTAAGAAAGTCTTAATTAGACATATTAAAAATATATATTCTTTTAATATTAAACAAATAAACAGAAGGTGTATTATATAATATTGTTTTATTATTTATCCTCTAAAAAGGAATAATTTTATGAAAAAAGTATTACTTAGCCTTACTATGTTGGCTATAATATCAACGCCGGTATTGGCTAAATCCCCTGTAGCTAACTTAAAAATCAACGGTGATATTAAGCCACCAACTTGTACTATTAATGGGGCGACACAAAGTGATGTTCTTTTTGATTATGGAAGAATAAGCCCATCACTTATCCCTCAATCGAAAATTTACTCTTACTCTGGCATTGTAGCTCATAATGTCGTTACGGTTGAATGCGATGCAAAAATATATTTAACCTTTGTTGCGTCTGATACTTATGGTGACACGGAATTAAGTGTTAATAATACATCAGGCTGGTTTCATTTAGTTGATAAAGCAAATCCTGAAAATACAGTTGGAGCGGCTGATTTCATATGGAGTGATGCTACGGTCGATGGTAAGCCAGCTTTTATTTCACGGGCAAACGATGTTGCAATTACAGGAAAAATCTACACCAACGTCTTATACAAAGGGCCAACTAATGGTTGGACATCAGAAAAACAATCAGGCGTTGATAAAAATGCCCTGGCTCTAATTCCTGGTCAAGTTTTCCAATCAAATTTCAAGCATGGTAATTCAAATGGTACCTTTATTTTATCTAAAGATGAATTAAGTAAAAAAGGAATAGATTTATCTAATGGTTTAGATTTTATCGGGGAGGCTGTTCTCACTTTTAACTTTGGTGTCTAATTTTTAGAATAATTGATAATCACAATATAAAGATTTATTATATTGTGATTATCTTTTTATATTAATATGAATGAATGTTATTTATGCCATCCTAGCTTTCTTCCTCTTCTTTCCGTCTGCATTTTTTCCGCTTTCTGTGCTTCTTCTATCTCACGCATTTTCACGAGAATAGAACCGTTCTCTATAACTGCACAGTCGCCCCAAATAAGTGACTGTTTATTAACGTCGAGTGGAATTTCAATACCGTTATCAACACAGCCCAATTTAGTTGACAGAGAAAAGTAAAACTACGTTATGGAGAATGTATGCAAAGAGAAAGGAGTTTCCAAAACCACAAAAAACGAAAGGCGGTACATTTTTAGGTTGGCCTGAACATGTCTATGAAGAGTGGGTTAAAAGCGAAAAATGGTAATGCTAATTTGACCCGTTACTTGACCCGCATATCTCGCAGGTTTCTTTTAAAAATCGCATAAGTTATTGATTTTAAATGGCCCCTACAGGATTCAATATAACGACGTATGACATTGATTATAAACATCTTAATTTCATTCAATTTTGTATCATGCCCCCAATTATGCCCCCTTTTTATTTTGTGACTCAAAAGTTAAGAAGTTCAGGCTTCAGTTTTCCCAAAGCTACTAGTGTTGCATAAATATCATTAATAGTGATTTTATTGCAGATAACGAAACACCAACCAGAAATAACCCTCACCGTAATCTCACCGCGTTTTTTACCGCCTCCGTTTCAAACGGAACGATAGCAACCGAAAAGTATTTTTCATCCGATAGGCTACCCTCTTTAAAAGGTGTGGTTAATTTGCGCACCTCAATATGAGGTGTACAAAACAGAATAGGTAGGCTGGTGGCTATATTCGAACTACCTCGATATTTTTTGGTTAGTTGAACTGGTCATCTTAAAGAGGGTCGGTTAAAGGTAGGTAACTAATTGTGGGTTAGTTTAAAGAGGTAAAATGTCCTCTTTAGCTTTACCGATTTCAAATCAGCTTATTGATACTAAGTTTTACTAACCAGCAACTATCTGCGCCCCTGTTAGCTGATAACCATTAAACCATTCATAGCGACCTGTAGCAGTTACTTTATTTCCTTTCTGGTAGGTCATTAGCTCCAGTGCGTTAATATCGAATGCCACTATTTTTAATGGGTATGGACTACGCTTGTCACTTTCAGCCTGAATAGTCATCGTGGCCATAACTTTACCAGTGGCTGTTTTAACTCTCTCAGGTGCTTTTATTACCGTTCCTGATGTGGTGATCTTGATTAACTTTGCTTTTCTCATTTTTGGTTTATTCATCTTGATACCATCACAATATAAGCCATCGACTAAAATAAAATGCTGATTGGACTTTGGAAGATCGGATAATAATTCCAACTTATAGAGGTGATCTAAACGTTAATTTATCCATGATGATACGGGATTATCCCGTATGTAGATATAACCTGTTGATTATACTTAATTCCGGTAAATCGACGGAATCAAAATACAACTGATTGATAATACTTAATTCTGTAACAAAACCAGATTAACGCTCATTGGTCATCGTTTCAGTGACCAATGGTAAGAGTTGGCAACACATTGTTTTTATTGCTAACGGTCAAATTGACCGACTGAAACCTGATTGTTAATACCTTGCCGTAATCTTGCCGTCGCTCTTTGTTGTAATCTTATCTCTCAGCATAGATAACTTATTGATATTTATCCAGAGTGCTTATTTGCATTGTGGTTACTTTTACCTCGTAGCCATTATTGGAATATTGCCAGCCAGTGACGAGCCTCCGATTTCAGAGCCTCACGTCCCCTTAATTTCAAGGCGACCTATTATCTTTTTGGTGCTGGCTTCGTCCATTGGTAGGTAGGTGCTGTCATTCTTCGTCTGTGACGTTCTTTAGCCTGCATTGTCTGTGCTACACCTGTTCTAATCGCTAATCGATCACGTCCGTTGAGTGATTGCCCTTGCTGGTGGGCTAACTCCATCATAACGACTTCTATTGCTTCTCGTTGTAACATGGCTATACCTCAAAGGAGTGGTTATTTCCGCCATACCTTGATTGTGCTGAATTGGAACAATCAAAGGTTATCAATCCACTAGCGTAAAATATGCCGTTTTGCTGGCAACCAAAGTGGCAACCATCAAAGTGGCAACCACGTTAGCAGATTGAATACGCTATTTCAGTACGTACCCAAAGTGACGGCCTTGGAATAATCAAACAGTTACCGATGCGGGCAATATCATTTTGCTGCGTACCATTCTGCGTACTTTTCCACAACATCTTGATTTTATTTGATTATAACGAATCGTTAGAATTAAACACATACCCACTGCGTACCTAAAATAAATAAACGATGTCAGGTTTTGTCAGGTTCTGATGTTAACAATTGTCAACATTTAGCGGGTAAAGTATCCAATAAAATATAGCCTTTTCGGTGGATACCTTAGTGGATACCTCACGTTTGAAAGCCAACGGATCATCATAGTACCACTATGTTTATGTGGTTAGCTGTATTGGCTAATATTTAGCTACTTTAGCTAAAATCACTAATTTGTGGTTTTGATACCAAGGGTAGCATTTCAACTGTTACCCTTTCCGACTATGGCGATAATCACCACAGTACAGCACTCATTTTTGAGCTTTGCTATGTATTCAATCAGTTACAAGGCGCAATAATACGCTTTGCTTGTTTTACTGTAGGTTACTCTAACTTTAAGTTATGGACTTATTCGTTAAATCCACTAGCAATGATACATTTCCTAATCTGTATAACAGTGTTATACACTGATATAATAAGCGCTCACTGAGTTAATAAAGGACTATTATTATGAGTAAATCTAATCTTATTGCCTTTCGTCTCCCTGCTGAACTACAAACCCTGTTTAATGAGGCTGTATCGAACTCTGGTAGCGATAAAACAGCGTGGATAGTCTCCGCTATCAAAGAGAAGTTAAACCGTCCAGACAGTAATCCTGACGCTCGCATACTGTCGCTAGTGGAGCGCCTAGAATCGTCTGTGGCATCTTTAATTGCTGGTAAGGCAGATATCCCACCGTATACCTATAATGAGTCTACTGTTGTTTCTGTGGTTAATTCTGTGCTGTCTGAGGGTGTAACCAATGGGCGCATTATTGCTGAACGAATTAATGAGGCAGGCTATCAAACTAAGGCAGGTAAAGCGTGGGATAAAGATATTTATTCAGCGTGGAAGCGCCATAAAGATATTACTGACAAGCTGGTTAGCTAACTACTTTCATATCACTGAAAATTCATTGTGAAAAAACTTAGCAAATCTTAGCATTGAATGCGCAATTTACCTTAGGAAAACTTAGGATCTAGGCATTAGAAAAACGTTAGGATTTGTTAGGATTTAATGTCTATATTTGTCGCTATCAGCCTCTATTTACAACCTTTCTAACGTGTCCGAAAACTTATTGCTAGCGCGCCTGAAAATCATTAAAGTTTATTTGATTTGGGTTGGCTTATGATTGGGCTGATTGTTCTTTTTCCTTATCCAATAGATTTTTTAATCCTGAGATATTGTTATTATCGAATCCCATTGAATTAAACGGAATAACGCCCTGATGTTTTTCTAAATGATCATTTACTGAACTTAGCCATGTAGAATTACAACTTATTCTCTTGGTCAGACTCCATATTAAAAATATGATACCTGCCATTCTTGATAGTTCAGGGCTTTTTGGAGACAAGCGCGAGGCTGTTAAATCAATATTATCTAACACATCGATGCTAATTTTTGAGTCTGAAAAATCGGTATTCCATAAACGCGCATGGTGGGCACACCTGTTTCTAACTGTATTAAGATGCTCTAATGCTGTTTTCAGTCCATCTCTTACATTTGCTGAGTTAGGCTTTAGAAAGCCAAGCGATTTACAAATTTGATGTTTGTATTTATCTTCAAGCATTCCGTAGAAGCGAGACATTGTACCGAAATCCCAAATATCAACGATAGCCCATATAGGAATATCCCCATACTTATCTAAATTCCATCGTATACAATCTTTATCACTATTTCGCTCTATTAAAGAATCTAACTTTTCTAGCCATGTATCATGTCGGTAGTGATGTCTGTATTGGATGATATTCTTATCTTTGTATGCCGTAGGGGATACTTTACCTAGTTCGTAAGCTATTTTTGCTTTAAGATAAGTTTCAATTCGTTCTATTCCATAAAAAATAGAACTTCTTAGTTTTACATCAAATAAATAGTGTGCGTATACCGTTGTAAAGGTTGTACCCTCAAGGAATGTTTCTTCGCGTCTGGCTTCATCGGGTGCTACTGGTGGGATTAACTTTAACTTACGGAATGGATACCAATACCCAGATAGCCTGTAATATCCAATATTCATTATTTTCTTTACCGCCTGCTCAGGAGGTAGATCCTCAAAACTCATTCCTCGTTTTTCTAGCTTTTTTATTTGGTCAAAATACGTTAGATGAGGTTTTAGAGGGTGCATAGCAGCATGGAAAATTATCAGATAGTAGATAAAAGAAAGCCCCAAACGTATCGCAAACCAGATTTCTCCGTTCTACGTAGAGGTTATGAGGGGCACTGTTGAGATAAATAATACTGAATATATTTATCTTGTCTAGGGGCTAATCATTATGAGCTTGTAATTACCTGTCTATTTTTTTAACGTAAACACAATATATATAGCTATAACCAAGTTATTTACACATACATATAGCGATTTAGCTATTTGTGCTGTTGCTTTTTTTAGCTTCTCAATGATTGCTTGCCTCACAAACTCCTCATGATTGCCCCTGTTACTCTATCGGCTCTTATGTGAATGTTGATGGATTGTTCACACGTCACAATTAGGCGCATTGTCGGTACATCATAAAAATAATGGTTGGTTTCTTTTTGGTTGTTTTTTGCATATTTCCTTCCACGCGCGTACTGTTCACGAAAGTATCTAAGTTAAAGGCAGATTTCTGCCCTTTTAAATATATTAAGCTCTAGTTATCTTAATAACAGAAAGCTATCACGATAGGATATTAGTTTAATAATGCAGATAAGTAAGAGGCTGAACTCATCAAATAATAAAATTCAGCCAATGATGAAATGATGAGGTATTGCTATTGCTCTACTTCCCATTTTAAGCCGGCTGTTTTGAATTTAAACTGCTGTGTTCCCTTGCCTTCAATAGGGAGTTCAATATAAACCACTTCTGAATTTTTTATTTTTCTTACAAATTCCATATATTCGATAGGAACAATAAAATTGCGTTCTGGAGTTACCACTGCATATAAAATAGTTTCTATAGGATTATCTCCAAATTTAACTAAGGCTTTGCAATTAGAACTAGTACAGTTAATTGGTGATTTAAGTGTTTGTATCTCCATGGAGGTAATTAATTCATCATCAGGGCTAAACAAAATAATATTTAATTTCTCATCATCTAGTTTTGAATTAGTTTCATTAGATAACACACCATAATAGGATGTATTCCCTCTCATCTCATCCACATCAGTAGTATACTGCCACCCTGCTAATACAGGAGTTGAACATATCAAAGAAAAAATAAAGCCAAACAGTAACTTTTTCATCATTAACCCTTTATTCACTATTTAGCTTTAATTATAACTTTGTAAGTAGTATTAGCAATTACACATTAAAAACGTCTTACTTTTGTTTTTATCAATAAATCTAATGATCCCCCTTCTCTACCTTCTTCTTCAACAAACTTTCTTAATTTGCTTTTAAATAACCTATCTGCTTGGCTACTGCTAATACCGCTATTTGATGATCGCTCCCTCTCACCGTTTTGAGGGGGAACATTAATCCCTCCAAGGTTGATATTGACATTAACACCACCAGCAATTTGAGGATTGCGGGCGATAAATGCTGTTGGCTGTATAACCGACATTGGAGCAGAACCACCGACATGACCACCTGAAGCATAACCTCGCTTTCCTGCATCCATTAGTCGATAGAGATTATCCACACCTAGTCGTTGCGTTGCTTCCTTGGTAAAGACGAACTCGCCTTTATGTACTACACCTGCGGGGTCATATTTACCACCATCACCAGTATAGCCACCTGTGGCATGCCCTTTTATCCCTAAAAAATTACCAAGTGTTGTACCACCAAGCCCAGCCTCTAACATTCTTATCGTTGTAAGCTGGACGATCATTTTTGTTGCCAAATTAAAGAAACTAGCAGCATAATCTTTAAAACTAGCTTTGCTTTTCGTTAGAAAGTCAGTCATTGCCCCCGTCATGCTATCAAAAGCTTGTTTAGTTAATTGTTGTGCTGCCGCATTTGCATCTGTAACACTAATCACATATTCTGCATATGCTTTCTTAACTCCTTCGCGCCATTGCTCACGTAGCCAGCTTTCTGTTTCATATTTTTCCTGAATTAAATCTACACCACGTAGGTATTCTTCATCCGTTTCAGCCCCTCCTTTTTTAGTCCACTCCATTTTTAATTTGAGTAGTTCTCTTTGTTGTGCTATTTGTTCGTTAGTCATTCCTATCGTTGCTTTGCGTAGTTCGATCTCAGCTTTAAGGTCATCATTGGAATAACGTAACTGATTTAACTGTTTCTGTTGCTCTATCTGATCTCCAATACTGGCGGCCTTTTCTTTTTCTGCCAATATTGAGTCTTTTCTTGCTAATAAGGCTCGTTCTTCCAAGCTCAGTGTTCGTTCTTTATTGGCTTGCTCAAGAATTTGAAACTTAGCTTGCTCTTGCCATAATGCCCTACGTTGCTGACTAATTGTGCCTATATGTCGGCTTTCTTGACTCAACATCTCAAGCTCAGCTTTTAACGCAATGACATGACTTTGAGTGCCTTCATCACGGCGCATTCCTGCAAAAGCAGCTTTATGAAAAGTCGGTTTACGTTTAACCGGATCCTTAAAAGCTTTATCAATTCCTTCTCTGGCCATTTTTATTTGTTCATCTGTCCAGAGTTTGACTTCACCTTTTTTCGCTAGCTCAATATTATCCTGTATAGCTTTATTTAATTTTTCGTGCTCCCTCCTGCGTTTCTCGGCATTATCTGTGCCTTTATCAACCAGTTGATTAAAATATACTTGGTTGTTAATACTACGCTCTTGGAGTTCTGCTGCCTTTTTATCAGCTTCAATTGATTTTAGTAACTCATCCCTTTCCTTTTCTAGAAGTTCCAATTCTTTATCATCTTTATAAGAAAGCCCTTTTCTTTTATCTGTACCCCTCCGAGGATCAGATTTAGCAAACTTTATTTGTTGTTCTAGTTTAGCTAATCGTTCAGCTTTGGAAGGATCAGCACCAAGCCCCATCACCGAATCCCACATTTTATTAGCAGCACGTCCAATCTCATCAAAAAAGCTTGGTAGTGTCCCCATGCTTGAACGTATTTCATTTGCGCGATCTGCCATCGCTCCACTTAATGCGTCAGTAGCATATGTTACGGCTTCCGTGGTCTTTCCTTGGTCTTCTAGTTCTTTAATGTGCTGTAATACAGAAGCGCTTAAATAGCGATACTGTTTATTTAGTTCAATAGAACCACCATACGGATCATTAGATAATCGTGCAAAATGCGAGACAAGCGAATCAATGCTTTTACCTGAATAACGGGAAAATTCCGCAATAGCATTTCCAGCCTTGCCAATGTCGACACCTATTTTTAACCCCGCGTCTAATAGCTTAGTAAGTGATTCTGTGGCTGAATCAGCACTTAGCCCAGCTTGAGTAATGGTGTTCGCATAACCAATAATTTCCCCTCGAGAAAGCCCAGCATACTTACCTGATGTTATTAATGCTCGGTTAAAGGCTTCCTGTACCATCTGGGCTTTGAATGTCGCATAACTCAAACCTCCCACGGCTAAAGCAGCGGCAGCAAGCCCTACATTTAACGGAGTGATTAATGAAGTTACAGCCTTCAATGAATTACCTATACCACCAAATGAGTCCTTTATCTGCCCCCCTTGTTGTATCATCACCATCCAAACAGGCATTCCTGATGCTAATGACGTAACAATATCTGTCATTTGGGCTGGCAATTGCCGCATAGCGTTTCGATATTGGCCAATGGTAATTGAGCCATTCATAAAGGCTTTTTCTTGCTCTTTTAGCTTATTGATCATCGGCGCGGCTTGTTGCGACACACCAAGTTGTGCTGCTTTTAACTCTAAAATCTCTGTCCTCGTTTTTCCTATGATTTCAGTTTGATTTTTCAGTGAATTTAAAAAATCATCAGCAGCTCGCTTAGCTCTATTTGTTGCCGCCTCTTGAGCTAATAGCGCCTGCCCTTCAGCAGTAAGGGACATATTAACTCGTGTTAATTTATCTCTAGTCTGCTCAAGTATGGCGTTATACTTTGCAATCTCATCACTTGGGTAAATACCTTTTTTGCTAGCGCTAGCTAATTTAGCTTGCCATTCATCTAGTTTTTGAAACGCTTTATTGGTTGGATTTATCGAGTTAAGTAAATTATCAAATTCTTCCCTTTGCTTTTTTATTACATCAGAAATTTTTTTTTGGTGACCAACCCCTTTATTAAACTGGTCATTTAAATTTCGCGAAGAACTACTCACCTTTTCGGCTGTATCTCCAAACTCTTTTAACTTTTGCGTACCGCGCTCTAAGTCAGACGTTCTCACCTCAAGCGAAATTGTTGCTACATCAGCCATTTTTGCCCCCAGATTTGTTGTATTTCACGAGAGTGAATCAAACGCCCAAACGCTTCCATGATGGCAAATGCGGCCTGAGGACAATTATCAATCAACTTAGTCATATTGGCTGAGTTAAGCGACTCATCAAATTCCCATGCTTCGATAACCTCAAGCAAAATTTCCGTAGGTGACATTTCAGGAATAGCCTGGATCATTCGAAGATAACTTTGTGTATTAGGGTCTTTGGGGAGACGAAACACGACAGCAAGTGACTTTATGCCATCCGATGTATTTATATTCACGATGGCATTTTTACGCTCAAATTGTTGAATAAATTTTCCTGTCATAAATATTCCTTAATGATTTTTTTGCATCATATCTAAACCTATATCTAATGCTCTACGTGCAATACTATGTAACGTTACTTTTCTGTGGCTAGGGTTGTTTGCTTGCTCTTTGGGTAACAAAAATTTCAATAGCTCAGATTGTGACGGGGTAAGAATGACTGAATGTTTTTTTTGAGATTGGCTCATAACATTTCACCTTTTGCATCAATTTATTAATTCATTGCGTATTGTGAAACATTATAACTGTTCTGGTATAAATTTAAATCAACACACTGTATTTATAACCAGTTTTTGATGACTTATTTGTTGTTTGATATTAGGATAGGAAGGCTATGTCTATACATTTTTTCTTCTAGTGACCGCCTTTGCTCACGCTCTGGCGGTATTTTTTATTTATTGTCTCCCCCATTCCACCAGCATTTGTTTTGCTAATGCTTGTTGTTGAGGTGTGATTTCTCCTTTAGGCTGCCCGTTCATATCAAAACGATTACCGCCCAGAGTAAGGGCTTTCAGATAGGTTTTACGACTAATGTATGATCGTAATCCCTGTTTAATATGGCTCTCTGGAATATCCAACCCTTTATCTTTAACCTCAGCAATCATGACTTCCTTGATACCTATCATCAGTGGTTTAGCCTCTGGCTCATTAAATATCGTCCAGTGCTTCGCTATACGGTCAATACGGTGTTGTTTCTTCTTCGCGTGAACATCTGCCTTATTTTTCTTCTTCGGTTGCTGCGAGGCTTCCTGTGGCGTTTTAGTTTGCAAGCTTTTTGGTGTGTTCGTTGCTGGTGGATTTTTACGTTTTAGTGTGAGTATTTGAGTGCTCATTTAAATATCTCTCTATAGGCGAAAAACGATTTTTCTTTGGGATAACGGGATAAGTTGCTTATTTTCATTTAATATCATCAAGTTAACTTATCCCAAACACCTCGATTTCTTATCCCAGACTTTTTATTTTTGGGATAACTTTGCTTTTTGATTAACATTTGTAACAAATTATTATCATTTGATTTGGGGTAACTTGGGATAACATGGGATAAATAGAAGTAACTTAACTTAATAATATTATTATCTTTTTTAATTCTTATCCCGTTATCCCACTTATCCCAACGTTTTTAATTCATCACGGGGATTCTGTTCTGGCTGGTTATTCTTCCTCACTATCAATTAAGACAACAAATCGCTGCTGACTACCATTAATGCTGATAGTTTTACCGTCTACACGCCCTGATTCCGGTCTGACTAAAATACCTGCCTCTTCGAGCGCCTCCGCCCCCAATTTCTTTTGAATACCTGAGAGTATTTCATCTTCAAATACTGACGGGATAATATGATATTCGTCCTTGCCGTCCTCTCTGCGACCAGAAACCAAGTAACCCGCAAGGTTTGTTATTCTTCCTGCGTAAACTCGGTCTAAATCTCCGTTGCGCTTCCCATAGGTGTATGGCTGAAAGCGATTTAATCCATAGCGTTGAATAAAATCCCTTGCCCGTTTAACGACTTGGTATTTTTCTCGGTTTCCTGTGCCATAGTTCTCTAGCCATTCATTGAAGCTATTACGAATAAATCGGCTACATTCGCCACTATCCCAACCCGTAATTGAGGCTGATAACTCTGCGGTAGCGTCCAACATGGCAAAACGGGTAGCGACTCGCTTAACCTGTGGTGACACCTCTTCGGGTAAACTCGATAACCATTCGTTTTCTTTGAAGGTCACTTTCTGGTTGGCCATGTCCTGATTGTTGGCTAAATACTCAATCCATGCTCTACCAACTGCCCCGCAATGCTGCGTTGATGCGCGTTTTATTGCTCGTGAATGCAAATCACCATCATCAAGGCTGTGAAACTCGACAGTATCGGTAAATGGCACACTCACCAGTCGCACTAATTGCCCTGCTTTTGGGGTAACACCATTACGAATGAGGTAAGTTTCAAAATCTTCCTCACCCGTTGATAACGCCACAATCGCCCAACGTAAAACGGCTTTGTTTCCCCCGTCTTTATTACCTTGAATGCGCCCTGTACCATTAAATAAACTGTAGGCACTTCCTGCCACATGCCGCACATCGTTACCCTGCCCAATTTCATCAATTGGCATAAATCCATCATTTCGAGAGGCGGCTTCAATCGTTAACCCGTACTTTGTCGCATCCCATGTTAATTTCAGTTCATCGGGTACACCGTAGATACTTGAAGCCGCTTCTACAGTCGTTGTTTTCCCTGCTGAGGATTGAGCGAATAGGTGAATGCCAAACGAGCTACCGCCCGATAATGAGTTTAGTGGGGCAGCTAACGCAACTAAACCACCTAAAATCATAGATTGGTTGCCTTTCATTAAATTACCGACATTCTTCCGCCAGCTTTCAGCGGTTCCCCTGACGATATAACCCGCAACGGCAGACGTTCCGCCGCAAAAGGCAACAGGGCGGCTAGGTGTACCAATAATATGACCATCGGGCATCACATACGCTCCATCATGCCAACCTGCGGTATGTGTGATCGTCCATTCGTCGCGCTTTCCTTTCCGTTGAAGGTAGTTAGCTAATAAATCCAATTGACCACGCTTTGTTGTAATATTAACGCCACGGGAGCGTAACCTCCCCCACCCTTGAGGCGAACCTAGTTCACGTCTCGGAATGGCTTCATAAATTATGCGGTTGCTACCTTCTTGCTTCATCTCGATAACTAAATAGCTGTCTTTGCCATCAGAGCCAATACCTACCGTAGCCATTTCATCCGAAAACCACGTTTCTTTTTCGTCAATCTCACCCGTCGTATTGTTTTGCTTGCGTTCGATGTAATACAAACCACCATGACGCTTATCAAAAAATGGGGCTAAGTCATCGTGAGGTCTGACTTTCTTTTTTGCGTCAATGTGGATCACGTTATTCGCTTCCACTATTTCACCTGCTTGCTGATTCACTTGGCCATTAAATGCCTGTCTTGCCGCCTCAATACCGTGTGATAGGCGGTAGTCATCCCAATCGGCTTTATCGTCAGTTGGGGGTAAAACAGCGACACCATTAACCGCCTTAGCTGCCTTTTCTGCCGCTAATTTCCCTGTATTGTCTTGGTCTGGCTTAATATCGTTATCCCCAGCAATAATAATCTTGCTCTCTGGGTACTTAACCCGCATTACCTTAGCTACATGAATGAGGTTTCCCGCATCAATTGCCGCAACTGTGTGCGCTTCTGGTTGGATTAAGTGACACGTTAGGGCGGTTGCTAATCCTTCAGCGATAATCACCGTAGAGACGTTTACAGGCTCATTGATGGGGTAATAACTGCCTGACTTTGAGCTATCTGACAGTAAACGCTTATCACCATTAGGCTTAATAGTTTGTGCGCCAGTAATAACGCCACCAGCATCCAATAATGGAATGATAAGAGAACCGTCCTGTAATAAATCCATTTCAAAACCATGCAGCCCCTTAGCCTTGAGATAGTCAGATCTCCCACGTTGAACATTGGCAATAGTGCGGTTATACCGTTCAATAAAGCGTTTATGCTTCTCTCTCTTCTCGTTAGCTTGTTTTTCGGCTTGCTGTGCTTTCAGCTCGTCTTGTTGTGCTTTTATCTCAGAACGACGGTAGGCTGGTGGACACGCTGAACGGGTATCAATACCAATTATGTTAGCAACCTCATACGCTGCCTCGGTCACACTGCCACCTAATATTTTTTGCACTAAATCCAACCCATCACCTGAACCACACTGATTACAAATAAACGTGCCGTTATCGTCTTTGTTGTCGAACCTAAAACGATCTTTACCACCACAAGCAGGACAAGCTGTGTGCGTGTTTAGGGGCACTTCTGCCCCAAGGTGAGATAATATGGCTTGCCATTGTCCGTTAGCTTTCAGCTTCACCTCACGGATAACATCAATCGGCTTCATTGAAACGCCCCCTTATCAGCTAAAGAGTCGCCCATATCATTAATCATGCTTTGCCACACCTCTCGACCATAACCTGTGACATATCCATTAATGACACATTGCTCTATCAAGCTAATAGCAACTGCCTCCCATGTGGGATATTGCCCTTTTAAGGCTTTCAGCAAATAGCTATCAACGAGCATTCGAATACCTTTCACACCGTCAATAATGGCAACTTCAATCGTTTTGTTGCCTACCTTCATCGAAAACCAATCACCGCCATTACGTGTGGTAATATCGTGGTAAATAGCGGCTGCGTAGCTATTCGCTAGTGAATTAACTTTAAAATTCTTCGTTATCATGTCATTGCGTCCTTTTAATGAATGGTTACGGTGTCGCTAAATTCACCATCTTCTATCGCCCTAATGAGATCATCATGAAGAACAGATAACCCCTCACGCCCTCGCTCTGATAGTCGGCAACCACGTTTAGGCTCAAGATTGATAAAATCCCTATATATCTTTACTGCCATAATTGCGCCATTCTCTGCCCCATAGTGCTCATAAGCAGCGCCCTCAATGTGATTAGCTAGTAACATACGTTCACTTGCGGCATAGACGGTTAACGCTGCATGTTTGTTGCGATAAATAGCGGCGGTAATGGTTTTACCTCTGCCGTTGTCAACTTGATGCGTCCCGTTATTGTCTGCTTGCTCTGCGACAAACGAAGCGGCTACAATCCAACGCCACAAGATCACACGCTGCTGATTAGTTGGATTAAAAAAGCCGTCACACTCTCCCTTGCAGATAGATAAAACCAATTCAAAGCCAAAAATCAGATCACCATCAAAGCTACCATCGTTTAATGCCTCTAATGCTTCGGTATAACTGATAGCCTCTTGGTTGGCGGCTTCAGTAATGAGGATCACACCCTGTTCACTGTGTTCGAATGCGTTAATATTAGAAATATTCATTACTTACCCTCCATAGCAGAATCAATATCCTTGAGTGCGTCATTCACGGCAGCGAAGGCAATAGCTATCATATGGGCTGTTTCCTCGTCCTGATTTGCTTCTTGCCAAACAGTTAAGAGCGTCAGCACTCGGTTTATTTTCATGCGGGGTACTTCCAGTGATAAAACTATCTCTTTATTCGCCATTACTTCACCTCACGCACATAGTTGATTCGGATATCAATTAAACCGTCACGTTGCGCCTCTCGCACCACTTGTGACTGAGCATCTTTTAGGCTGGCAGATATCACTTGCTTGTTAATGCCTAGTGTTAGGCCTTTTAGTGTTGTGCCATAACCTGCAATTAGAAACGTTCTCATGAGCGATAATCTCCCATATCCTGAATGTGTAGCTGCGAGGCTTGCTCAATGGCGATTACCATTGGTTTAAGTACTTTCTTCTCTTTGCGACGTAGGTTCATGGCATAGCTGCCACGCCTACCGTGCCCTTGATAAGAATCAGCCTCTAAGCGGCTAATCAAGTTCTGAGCCTCACCAATTGGCATGGCTTCAAGTTCTGTCAATGAGGGTATCTGAATGTGTTTAATTTCTGGAAAGTCAGACAAACGAAAGTAGCTGTTAACCATTGAGCGCTGAACCTGCCACGACAAATCATCTGTAAATGGCTTGGCTATCATCAAGTAACCTGATTCAGTGATAAGCATTAACTCTTTTGCTTTTCCAGCTATTTCCAGTTCGGGTAACTCGGTACGTATGACGTACTTAGTGAGCAAAAAATAATCCACTCCATCAATAAAGTGCTTTTTATGCGTGTTGAATGTGCGCTTTGCTGTACCTTTCGGGCGTTGGTGTACCTCGTCAATCATGGCAAAGGTGACAACTCGCTTACCTTGATACATGAATGGGCTTAAGCTGGTGGCATTGATAGTGACTTGTCTCATTTCATCACCTCCACCAACCTTGTGATTTCTTTTCCTTGAGCACACACTAAGCGGTTGACTGCTCTCAGCATAAAATGCGTATCCGTCTCAGCTTCATTCTCTACAGCTGTTAACAGTGGGATTAACAACGCTTGAAGTTCTTCGTTGATGTGTTCGACTTCTTCCAAGGTAGATAAGTGACCAACATTTAATTTGATTGTTTTCATTTGGTCGCCTCCTCGAGGGATTCACATATTTCCGCATTAAAGTCATACGCAATAGAAACGAGGTCGATTAACTCCCGCGAACAATCTTTACTTGCTAACTCTAAGATAACGGCAAGTAATGAATTATTTTGCTGCGCCTTGTATGCAGCTATGTCCAATGGAATAGGTTTGCTCATGCTTCCCCCTTCGATTTAGCGTCTACGGCTTCTGCGCCACTGATACGGCTAATGGCTTCCAACCAGTAATAGAGTTCTTGTTTTTTTGGATCATCAATTAGAGGAAATACTTCACTAAGAATATGAGCCATACCTTTTCGAACCCTAAGTAATCGGTCACGGCTACGTTCTTCTGAAGATAAAAGGAGGTCATTGCCTAACATGTTCGAAATTTCGGCTTGAATACGCTTATAGTTTTCTGGATAACGGCCCATAATTAAGCCCTCCCCGAATAAATGTATTCGTTGCTGAACTGGCTTAATGGAACAATGACAGGACTATCAAAGCCGTCTCGCTGAAAGGTCACACGGTTAAATTGAACTGATAGAACTTTGACGGTTTCGCTATTATTTTTATGCGTGTAGAAATCGTTAGGTTGAGGGTTACGCATGAGCCACCTCCTGAGCAGGTAAGCGACCAGCGAATGACAGGATATAATCACGTACAAGCATCAGTCTTGCATCGTGTTCATTCGATGCTGTAACAGCAATACGACAAGGTTTAGCGGTTGTATCTGAGCGTTTAATACTCAGAAACAAAAATTTGAATTGAGTGTGGGTAGGGGTTGCCATCATAACGATGATCTCCGTTTGTATTAACTCGGAGTCACCACCAGAGGTCTCAATCTCTATGGGGGTGGTGACGTTAGCAAGGTTGAGACTACTGGCACAAACGGAAACCAGCCAGCCCGAAGGCTGCCTTACCAACGCCACCATTGAATAAGAGCGATATAATACCGCATTTAATAGGTATGCGTAGGCATAGACACAAAAAAAGACGCAAGGCGCGTCATGTGTCGCCGTTTGTAAGCTCAGGGTCTCAATCCTGACACTAGATTTTGCTAGTGCCTGATCACTATAGCCAACAATTACCCATAAGTGCAAGTGATGTATTGCACATTTTTGTATTAACTCAAGGTTGTCATCTTTACCGATAACAAGATGAATACTATTCTTATAGTTCTCACTTGCTCGGTATTTAATATCGACGTTCCCAAGGGTAGCCGATTGGCCGCCCTTTTTTATGGACTGTAAAAGCTCAATTCCACTCGATAAATAGCGAGATTTCCCGACTTTAGAAAGGTGAGAAAAATCACCTTTAGCAAATGGTGTGAATTCCCCACGTTTTGAGTGACTCAAATTTGAGTAGCGCAAAATATCAGCAGATTTGTAACCTGAGAAATATTGCCCTGATTGATTGGCGTAAATTTTCGCTGATTGATTGCCCGTAATACCGTAGTTTAAAGCTACAGTATTAGTCTTGGTGTAAGTTGAACTTACGTTATTACCTGCCAGTAGGGAATTATTCACTTGGTAGGCAATATTCCCCAACTCTGGGGATAATTGATTAATATTTGAACTTTGATACACCGCTTTGGGTGTACCAAACATTTGTAAGTTAATAGCCGTCATTAGTGGATTTCTCCATCAAGAAAATCAGGCTGGTACTTCTTCCATAATTCGCGTTCTTCACGCTGTAAATCAGCTTTCTTTTGCTTACATGATTGCAAATCACGCCCATGTTTTGAGGCTGTAATTTGGTATTGTTGCTGACGTTTGGTGAAATCATTTAACGCTGAGAATGGCACACCATACGCGCCAGTTTTACGAATAGATGGGATAACGTCACGGAATACCCAATTAGTAAAACGGTGCGCGAATGTGCCTTTAGTGGTTGCCTTACGGCTGCGGGCAATCAGTTTATAAAATCCAGACTCAGAAATAATATTCAACTTCTGATTACCGCCAAGGGTGTAAATTAAACTTACATCCTTTTCGTCCTCATCTAGAGCCAGCAAAGCAGCCCTTGAGTTAGTTAGTTGTAGAGCATCACAAACATCTTTAGCGACGAACCAAGGATTGTTATTAATTTTAACTATCCGCACCTGAACATTTTCAAATCGAATAACGGAAATATCATCTGAGTTAATATTTAAAATAGTCTCGTCGCTGAATTTAGGGTGAGCGAATCCACCAGCATTTAAGCTGTTATTTTTTGATTTCATTATTTATTACTCCGTTATTTTGTCGGGTACAGGCTTAAAATATTATTTATGAGTTCGTTATCTATGGGTTGGTAATTACCTTGTTCAGCACGTTTATTTATTAAGTTAATAACCTTCTGCACATCTTGAGCCGTTTTAAAGCGGTAACGATAATGTGATCCGATACCATCAGGATTAGGCTCATCAATGCGTTCTAGTTCGATATTCAATAAACGCTCTAATTCATTCGGGTAATTACGGCCTGACGATAAACGGCAATGAATTAATATTTCATTCTCGGTAAAGCCATTAATGCCAGTACCTAACATATATAAACGGGCACGGTGTTTTTTAGGTGGGTTCTTTGATAGAATAGACGACGCTACGTTATTCTGAGAAGCCACCTGTGATGGGTGGTTTTTCTTTTCCATTATGCCACCTCACCAGAACGTGATTCAGCAATCTTATTAGCAATCCATTCATCTACTTCTGATTCAACAAAAGCAATAGAACGAGCGCCAATTTTTACTGATTTAGGAAATTGACCTGCTTCAATGAGGCGATAAATCCACGCCTTACCATAGCCAGTACGACGCATAACTTCTGGTAAGCGAATAAGGTTTTCTTTTAAGGTTGTTGCTGTTGGCATGACGCCTCCTGTTAGTTCAATTTTGATACGTCTTAGTAGACGTCCGTAGATCTCAGGAGGAAATATACTTTTTTAGATTGGAGGTTTTCGTAATATGACAAAAATAGTTCGTAATATTACGAATCAATATTCTTAAGCCAGCTGGAAACAGTATTGCCACTAGGTAAAGGAAGTTTTAATAAGTCAAAATCAGTTTTTATCTCCCCTCTAGGGTTATCAATATGAGAACGAGGGTTATCTGCAATATCCTTCCCATATTTCACGCAAGTTAATCCATATATATATTGAGCCATAGCATTAATGGTTTTAGGTGACTCTTTTTTATCTGCTTTACAGCTATTCTTATTTATTAATTTTAAAATATTAGCTCTTTTAATTACAGGTAATGCGCCACTTGGCAACCTTGTGCAAGGCATGAGTTGATGAGCGTAATCGCCATTATTTACCAAATTAAGAAGATGGGTTAATTGAGCTATATGTTTGTCAACTAAAGGATTCAAACGATCTGCATGAGCTAATTTCATAGCCTCTACTATCTTTAAAGACTCACCAATATCAACGGGAGATAATATCTGGTATAAGTCATTTCCTTTAATTAACACAATCCCTCTTACACCATACAAACTTCTCAATGGTTCATTAAGTCCAACTCCTTGGCTATAAAGGCATTCATTGAAGTGCTTAATCACACCACAAAACATAGCATCCCATAGTCCATCAATTCTAACTATCTCATTATTTATTGGGATTGCGTGCTGAATTAAGGTTTCTGGCATTACGGCGTCGCTATTCAGCATTTCTAAATTAGCCTTTATCAATGCGTCAGGATCATCTAGTGCTACTGATAATGGAACAGTTTTCAATGAAACCTTTCTTGCTGGAGTTGGAGTTTGAAAGTATATAGATGGAGAAATTGCCTCATCTGCAACAAGTCTTGCAATATCGCCAATAGATATTTCTATCCCATGTTTATCCGCCAAAAGCGTTACTATTTCTGAATAACTCAACCATTCACGATATGCAGATATATCCACGCTCATTTCCTTGAGTTTCCTTGTGGTCTATTGAAGTATATTAAAAACTATTCTAAAGCTAAATATATAATATACAATACTATTATTCTGCACATTCAAGTGAACAACCTGTGAATAAATATAATTTTAAATTAAATTACAATGAATTATATAAAAAAAACCAGCTATTTATCGCTGGCTGTTTGTTCTATAAAGTATCAAGTTATATTAGGGCTGTTTGAATTTGCCATAAATAATATTATCCCCGTTCTCTAAAGTATCCATATAATCAGCGTACCATTGAAGCATTTCTCTACGTCCATCAATATACTGAGCATGGTTATACGTTCCACGAATAGAGTTTTTATCAACGTGTGCAAGTTGTGTCTCAATCCATGCAGTGTTATAGCCTTGCTCGTGTAGGATGGTGCTCATTGTATGTCTGAATCCGTGACCTGTGGCTCTACCATCATAACCAATACGCTTGATAACCTGATTTATGGCCGCTTCACTCATTGGCTTAGAAGCATCATTCCTACCATGAAAGATATACTTAAACTTTCCTGTTATGGTTTGTATTTCTTTGAATAATTCTAAGGCCTGTGTAGATAATGGCACCATGTGAGGGCGACGCATTTTCATACGTTCTTTTGGAATTTCCCAAATAGCTTTATCAAAATCAATTTCTGACCATTCAGCCGCTCTAAGCTCAATAGTACGAACGCCTGTTATCATTAATAGCTTTGTCGCAATCTGAGTGATCTTACTTCCACTACATACAGATAGTGCCTGTAAAAACTCAGGTAACTCATTCACATTTAAGTGAGGAAAATGCTTAGCTTTTGGAGTAGACAGTGCGCCGGCTAATTCTGATGCGGGATTATACTCAGCCCGTCCTGTCACAATTGCATAGCGGAATACTTGGTTACATGCCTGCCTTATCTTTTTAAGCTTATCCAACACGCCGCGTTTTTCTAACTTCCGAAGCACTTCTAACATATCTAACGGTTTAATTTCCGTAATGCTAACTTTACCAATATAAGGAAAGATATCTTTCTGGAAGGCTTCTAGTAAATCATCCGCATAACCTTTTGACCAATTCGGCTTTTTATAGTCATGCCATTCAAGCGTAATTTTTTCAAAGCTATTATTTACTTGAGATTCTTTCTCTCTCTTTTCTGCTTTCTTAACTAAAGATGGATCATCACCTAACGCTAATATGCGCTTGGCTTCTTCTCTCTTCGCCCTAGCTTGTGCGAGTGATATTGATGGGTATACACCGAAAGCCAGCCTTTTCTCTTTACCAGCATATCTATATTTCATACGCCAATACTTAGAACCATTCGGAGCAACTTCTAAATACATGCCCCCTCCGTCAGAAAGTTTATAAGCTTTCTCTTTTGGCTTGGAAGTCTCTACTTGTCTGGCTGTTAGCTTCATCTGGGGGCACCAATTTTCATTGAACGGGGTAATGCCCCCAATTATGCCCCCACATATATGTAGATTTCAATAGACGTAACTAGACCTTGAAATACTAGGAATTCTTGTAATAGCTGATTTTATAAGGGTTTTATGGACTATTGTAGACGTTGAAATACTTGAGAATGGTACGCCCTACAGGATTCGAACCTGTGACCTACGGCTTAGAAGGCCGTTGCTCTATCCAACTGAGCTAAGGGCGCCTAGAGGGGAAATAGACGTTAGCATTTATGCTGATAACGGGTGTGAATTATACTTTCAACATTCTGAGAGTCAACGATTTTTCCACAAAATCAAACTAGATGGTTAAAATATGGTAAGTAATCAACTGACAGATTGCTTATGATCTGACAAAATAGAGCAATACCATAATTGAATAATTTGGATGTATAGATGTCAGCAAGAATTATAGATGGGAAAACGATTGCGCAGACCATCAGAAGTGAAGTGGCAGAAAAAGTAAAACAACGTATTAAGGTAGGAAAACGTGCACCGGGTTTAGCGGTTATTTTAGTCGGTGATAACCCTGCATCGCAAATCTATGTTGCCAGTAAACGTAAAGCTTGTGATGAGGTAGGATTTATCTCTCGCTCTTACGATCTACCGGATACTACAAGTGAAGCAGAATTACTCAATCTCATTGATACTCTAAATGAAGATAATACTATTGATGGTATTTTAGTGCAGCTCCCTTTACCTGCAGGAATTGATAACGTCAAAGTATTAGAACGTATTCATCCTGATAAAGATGTTGATGGCTTCCATCCTTACAATATTGGTCGATTATGCCAACGCGCACCTAAGCTACGTCCTTGCACCCCTCGTGGTATTGTCACACTCTTAGAGCGTTGCAATATTCCAATGAATGGCTTAAATGCGGTAATTATTGGTGCTTCAAATATTGTTGGTCGCCCAATGAGTTTAGAGCTACTGCTTGCAGGCTGTACAACGACTGTCACTCATCGTTTTACTAAAGACTTACGTTTTCATGTTGAACATGCTGATTTGGTGGTTGTGGCAGTTGGTAAACCTAACTTTATTCCTGGTGAATGGATAAAACCTGGCGCTATTGTCATTGATGTCGGTATTAATCGCCTTGAAAACGGTAAAGTGGTTGGTGATGTTGATTTCGCACAAGCCTCTCAACGCGCGGGGTGGATCTCCCCTGTTCCGGGTGGTGTAGGTCCAATGACTGTAGCGACTTTGATTCAAAATACGTTGCAAGCCTGCGAAGAATATCACGATCCTGATATAGGAAATAATTAATCAATGGAAACATTTCAATTAGATGGTCACCCCTATGTAGAACTGTGTGATCTATTAAAACTCCAAGGCTGGACAGAAAGCGGAGCCGCTGCAAAAAATATTATTGCTGAAGGCCTCGTTTGCGTTGATGGTGAAGTAGAAACACGTAAACGCTGTAAAATTACTGCCGGTAAAGTCGTCACACTCGGTGAGTTTGCTGTCACTGTCAGCAACTAGTTCAGCTAATCATACTCGTTACTCAAGCGTTACTCTTTAGTAACGCTTTTTTTATCTTTCTACCCTTTTTTTACTAAACACGCTATTTTTCGAGCTTTTATTTAAGCCTGTAAAATTAGTGGACTAATCCATTGATTTTAAATTGATTTAATTGCATCAATTTAAGATAATAATAGTAGGTTATTATTTTTGCTATTCATATCAGTGATAATACTTTATCTCGTTTCAGCACATTAACGCTTTGATAAAGAATAAGTTAAATATTGATTACATAACCTATTATTTTTTATATAAATAATGCTTAGTCTGCTAGTAGTAAGAATTTCAGCAACCTTTTCCGTTGGATGATTTTTACGTATTAATAATCGCTTTAATATGCTAAAACGTGATTTAGATCTAACTTTTCCTTTGTTTTATTAGGCAAAAGAACATTGTTTATACTAAATTAGACATTATAGTTTGAAACGATTCAGCCTAATAATAAAGTATGAAGCGTTATTTTTAATTTTTATGTTGTATTTGATCCTTAATCTAATAGGAGTTCTTATGTTTAACCTACCAAACCAAGGTGTCTCTATGCTTTTCTTGCAACAGAAAAGTGATACCTATGATTTTACGACAGGTAAGGTACAAGCATGAGACGTCGAGTTGCTACCATTACATTAAATCCTGCTTATGATCTTGTGGGATTAAGTGCCCCTATTGAATTGGGTGAAGTTAACCGAGTGACAACAGCGGGATTTCATGCTGCCGGTAAAGGTATCAATGTAGCCAAAGTATTAAAAAGCCTTGGTATTGATGTCACTGTTGGCGGTTTTTTAGGTAAAGAGAATCAAGATGGCTTTCAAAAAGAGTTTAGTGAAGCCGGGATTGCTAATCGCTTCCAAATGGTTGAAGGTCGCACACGTATCAATGTCAAACTGACTGAACCCAACGGTAAAGTAACTGATTTTAACTTTTCAGGGTTTGAAATCACTAAACAAGATTGGACTCGTTTTGTAAATGACACACTCAGCTGGGCGGGTCAATTTGATATGATTTGTGTCAGTGGAAGTGTACCACCAAGTATTGATTTAAATGATTTTACTACTTGGATGAAGCGACTACGTAGCGAATGTATGTGCCTTATTTTTGATAGTAGCAGAGAAGCATTTGTCGCGGGGTTAAAAGCGTTACCTTGGTTAGTAAAACCCAATCATCATGAACTAGAAATTTGGGCAGGTAGACCCTTACCTGAACTCTCTGACGTAGTACAAGCTGCCCATGAATTACGCCAGCAAGGTATTGCTCATGTTGTTATCTCGTTAGGTGAACAAGGCGCTATGTGGGTTAACGCCTCTGGTGCGTGGATGGCAAAACCGCCTAAATGTGATGTGGTCAGCACGGTAGGTGCCGGTGACTCTATGGTAGGTGGGTTGATTTATGGTTTGATGATGAGGCAAACCAGTGAACATACCTTACGTCTTGCTACAGCAATTTCAGCTCTTGCCGTCAGTCAAACTAATGTTGGAATAACTGATCGAGAACAATTGGCAAGAATGATGACCGAAGTTGAATTAACGCCACTAAAAATCTAAAAAAAATATCGGATAATGATTACCCGATATTTTTGACTTTATTGCTTTATCAATAGGTAGCAATATTAGCTATTACGACGCCATGTTGTACCTTGTGGGCCATCTTCTAATACAATCCCCATTGCTGTTAAAGCATCACGAGCGGCATCCGCAGCTGCCCAATCTTTATTCTTACGAGCATCATTGCGTTGTTGAATTAACGCTTCAATTTTTTCTACTTCATCAGCATCGTCTGCTTGCGCACCACTTTGTAAGAAGTGTTCTGGTTGTTGCTCTAATAGGCCTAATACTTTGGCCAATTTACGCAACACCGCTGCTAAACCATTAGCCGCCTCCATATTGACGGTTTTTAAGCGATTCACTTCGCGGGCTAAATCAAATAACACAGAATAGGCTTCTGGTGTATTGAAATCATCGTTCATTGCTTCAATAAACTGCGCTTCAAACGCTTCACCACCAGCAGGTTGAGCATTTGCATCAGTGCCACGTAAAGAAGTATATAAACGCTCTAATGCGGTACGCGCCTGTTTTAAGTTCTCTTCGGTATAATTTAGTTGGCTACGATAGTGTCCTGATAATAAGAAATAACGTACCGTTTCAGCATCGTAATAGGCAAGAACATCACGAATAGTAAAAAAGTTATTCAGTGATTTAGACATTTTTTCTTTGTCTACCATCACCATACCGGAATGCATCCAATAGTTAACATAAGGACCATCATGAGCGCAGGTTGATTGTGCAATTTCATTTTCATGATGCGGGAACATTAAATCTGAACCACCGCCATGAATATCAAAATGATGACCTAATTCTTTACCATTCATGGCTGAACATTCAATATGCCAGCCTGGTCGCCCTTCTCCCCATGGTGATGTCCAACTTGGTTCACCGGGTTTTGACATTTTCCAAAGCACAAAATCCATAGGATTGCGTTTTACGTTAGCGACTTCAACCCGAGCCCCTGCTTGTAGTTGCTCTAAATCTTGGCGAGAAAGCAAGCCATAATCCGGATCGGTATCAATGGCAAACATCACATCACCATTTTCTGCTACATAAGCATGACCACGTTTAATTAATGTCTCGGTAAGGGCAATAATTTCTGCAATATGATGTGTGGCTCGTGGCTCTGAATCAGGGCGTAAGATATTCAATGCATCAAAATCTTTATGCATTTCCGCTAACATACGTGTCGTTAATTGTTCGCAAGTTTCATTATTTTCAATCGCACGCTTGATGATTTTATCATCCACATCGGTGACATTGCGCACATAATTCACATCATACCCTAAATAACGTAAATAGCGGGTTATGGCATCAAATGCCACAAATGTACGTCCATGACCAATATGACATAAATCATAAATAGTGATGCCACACACGTACATACCTATTTTCCCTTTATGGATAGGTTTAAATTCTTCTTTTTGTCGAGTAAGAGTATTAAAAATCTTTAGCATCAGAGGACGTTCCCATTTTTAACTGTACGTGTTGATTACGTATTTATGTATATAAAATAACGACTACAGCGATAAAAATAACCACATAACATTACCTTTATAAGGGTTTTAATGCCTAAACTCAAAGGTAATCCAATTAATAGCCTCTTATATTACTCTGCTCTGCGTTTATTTTCACTGTTCAATCGTTAACAGTAAGGCGCCAAATTGAGTTTATTGGTGAAATAATTGGCGAAAAATGTTTTCTATTACTATTTTCGCGCTTTTTAGCCTGAAAGTCGCCATGAACAAAAGATGAATACTGACTAAATAAGGTAACTGTGGTATAAAAAAACGGTCTATTGTTTCAGCCCACATCTGGGTAAAACTAAAATTATACTAGGATCTGAATATGGTTACTTTTCATACCAATTACGGCGATATCGTGATTAAAACATTTGCAGATAAAGCACCTGCAACCGTAGAAAATTTTTTAGATTACTGTAAAGAAGGGTTCTACGATAACACTATCTTCCACCGTGTTATTAATGGTTTTATGATCCAAGGTGGTGGTTTTGAACCTGGTATGAAGCAAAAAGAAACTAAAGCCCCGGTAAGAAACGAAGCAAACAACGGTCTTGCCAATAATCGTGGTACATTAGCGATGGCTCGTACCAACGATCCACATTCTGCAACAGCACAATTCTTTATCAACGTAGCAGATAACGACTTCTTAAACTTCCGTGCAGAAAATGCCAATGGTTGGGGATATTGTGTATTTGCTGAAGTTGTTGAAGGAATGGATGTTGTAGACAAAATCAAAGCCGTTTCTACTGGTCGCAGTGGTTTCCACCAAGATGTTCCTCGTGAAGATATTATCATTAACAGTGTTACTGTTAGCGAATAAGTAGCGCTTTTTATGTGCACCCTGTTTATTGCAGATCTGCATTTAAGTGAGCACGAACCGGCAATTACTGCCGGTTTTCTTCGCTTTTTACAAGAGCAAGCTATCCACGCAAATGCACTTTATATTTTGGGCGATTTCTTTGATTTTTGGATTGGTGATGATGATCCTAACCCACTACATCAGCGCATAGCCCAAGCATTAATGGCATTAAAAAATGCGGGAGTGCCCTGCTATTTTATTCATGGTAACCGCGATTTCTTAATCGGCTCTCGCTTTGCAAAAGAGAGCGGAATGACACTGCTACCACAAGAAAAAGTGCTTGAGATAGAGCAACATCGCATTTTAATCTTACATGGTGATACGCTTTGCACCGATGATGATGCCTATCAACGCTATCGTAAAAAAGTCCACAATAAGTTTATTCAACGCTTATTCCTACTCCTTCCTCTGACCATTCGATTACGTATTGCTAAAAAAATGCGCTCTCGTAGTCAAAGTAGCAACCAATACAAATCTGAAGCGATAATGGACGTTAATGCTCAAGCCGTTATCAATACCTTTAAACAATTTAATACCCAATGGATGATCCACGGTCATACTCATCGACCGGCGATCCACACTGTCGACATTGATGGGAAACCACATTATCGAGGTGTATTAGGAGCTTGGCATACGGAAGGCTCAATGTTTAAAGTCACCTCAGATAAAATCGAACTGATCCAATTTCCATTTTAAATAGATGATACTTTTTCGGCTATTGTAGCATATTTTTCTTTACGCAAACGTTTTCCTTGACGTATTAGCGTGATACTATCATGCTCAGTTTCTCTGGCTATATCCGTTTATGCTTACAGGAGCAGTTAAGTAATGTCTTCTCAAGTTGGTCTCAATACCTCATCCCCTCGTATCGCCATTGTGATGGGTTCGAAAAGTGACTGGGCGACAATGTGTCATGCCGCAGAAGTCCTAGACACGTTACAACTTCCTTACCATGTTGAAATTGTTTCCGCACACCGAACACCGGATAAATTATTTCGTTTCGCAGAACAGGCCAAAGAGAATGGTTTTGACGTGATTATTGCGGGTGCTGGCGGTGCTGCACATTTACCGGGGATGTTGGCAGCCAAAACCTTAGTTCCTGTATTAGGGGTTCCTGTACAAAGTGCTGCATTAAGTGGTGTTGATAGCCTTTATTCTATTGTACAAATGCCGAAAGGTATTCCCGTTGGCACACTGGCTATTGGTAAAGCGGGGGCTGCTAATGCCGCGCTACTTGCCGCACAAATTTTAGCATTACACTCTGCTGATATTTTTAATGCATTAACACAATGGCGAGCAACACAGACACAAGAAGTCCTTAATCACCCTGATCCAAGGGAGGCGCTATGAAGCCGGTTTGTGTTCTTGGTAATGGACAGTTAGGTCGAATGTTACGTCAAGCGGGTGAGCCATTAGGTATTGCGGTATATCCCGTAGGGCTTGATGCTGAACCCGAAGCGGTACCTTATCAAAAGAGTATTATTACCGCAGAAATTGAACGTTGGCCGGAAACCGCATTAACCAATGAGTTAGAGCACCATGCTAACTTTATTAACCGAGATATTTTTCCATTACTCGCAGATCGCTTACCACAAAAACAACTCCTTGATGAGCTTCATTTAGCGACGGCACCTTGGCAACCATTAACTTCGACTGAGCAATGGCCTGAGCTATTCAATCAGCTAGGGGAATTTATTATCGTTAAACGCCGTGTTGGTGGTTACGACGGACGAGGTCAATGGCGGATACACCCAGGTGACGAACAACAATTACCAGCCGAAATATATGGTGAATGTATTGTCGAACAAGGTATTCCTTTCTCTGGAGAAGTCTCTTTAGTTGGTGCAAGAAATCGTCAGGGGGATTGTGTTTTTTATCCACTCACTCACAATCTTCATCAAGATGGCATTTTACGCATGAGTGTTGCGCTACCAAATCCTCCCGAGGCATTACAACAATTAGCAGAGGATATGCTTAGCAAGATCCTCAATAAACTAAATTATATCGGTGTAATGGCCATGGAATGCTTTATTGTCGGTGATAAATTACTGATTAATGAACTCGCACCTCGCGTCCACAACAGTGGTCACTGGACACAAAATGGTGCTTCTATTAGCCAGTTTGAACTTCACTTACGTGCTATTCTTGATTTACCGATGCCCAAACCTAATGTTTGCCAATCGGCGGTAATGGTTAATCTTATTGGAACGGAGATCGACACCAAATGGCTATCATTACCTTTAGTTCATCTACATTGGTATGAAAAAGAAGTGCGTCCAGCCCGCAAAGTAGGGCATCTCAACTTAGTACATAATAACCATCAAGCTCTGCAAAAGACCTTAAGTGCATTAAGTCCCCTGCTCGATGAAGCCTACCAATATCCGATTAAATGGGCGCTAGAAAAATTAAGCTAGCAGTCCGACTCAGAAAGTTAGAGAATAATAGCCTTTAAATGTACTGGCCTGTGAATACAAGGCCAGTTATTCGCTATTTTTTCCTGAACATTCAGGATACTGCGCCCGTTCTATGGAGTCAGGATGCCAGTCACGCAACAAAATTTTGGTCCTATCTATCAGTGGAGCATACTGATACTGCTAGGTTTAGTGTACTTTCTCGCTACCGCAACAACATTTACCTCTTTAGGTGTGGTTCTACCTAGTATGATAGCTGAACTAGAGTGGAACTGGACACAAGCTGGCCTTGGTTTTACTTTATTGGGCTTAACCTGTGGACTTGCGAGCTTTTTACCCACTTTACTTATCCGTAAATTAAACGTCCGCTTCACACTCCTCATTGGACTGATTATTTTTGTCAGTGGATTCTATTTTCTATATGAAACCAATACCATCACACGCTACTTTCTTGGTACCGCCTTACTTGGGGTAGGTTTTACGCTATTAGCAACCGTACCGGGCACTTACGTGCTATCGCGTCTATTTGAAAAACAGTCTTTTGCTTTTGGTGTCTATTTTACTATTGGTGGATTGGGAGGGGTTGCAGGTCCTTGGATCTATTTTTTAGCCACACACCTTTGGCACACATGGCGTATGCATTGGCTCATTTCAGCTATTATTCTATCAATTATTACCCTGCTGACTATTTTAGTATTACGAGAAGGCTCAGCAGAAAAAGCGCATGCGAAAAAAATCAGTCAATTACAAAGTAGTAAACGTATTTATCAAACCAAAGCGATATGGACCGCACGTCATGCTTTACGAACATGGCAATTTTATGTCATTGCTGCCACTTACACCGCTTTTCTATGGTGCGGGATCACTGTAAATAGTTTTGCAGTTGCACATATTATTGAAAATGGTTTTAGTGAAACTATTGCTGCAACGCTACTGAGCACCATGGCTTTTATCAATGCATTCTCACGATTAGCCGGTGGGGCAATTGGGGAATGGTTAGAGCCTAAAAAATTACTGATTGCCAGCTTAACGATTATTATTATCGGTCTATTAGCACTGAGTATGGCTAATAATTGGATCTACCTAATGCTATTTACCCTTTGTGTAGGGATCGGTTATGGTATGACCTTCTTAGCCTCAAGTGTATTACTGGCTAACTATTTTGGTCGCGCACCTTATTTAGAACTATTTTCGGTGATGAACCTGATCTCAACATTGGCCTGTTTAGCCCCCTTCTTTGCTGGGGCTATTAAGGATATTTCAGGCAGCTTCACACCTGCATTTTTAATTCTCACTATCCCTGTTTTAGTTATTTTGGTGATCACACTATTTATGCGCCCACCAATTTATCCTAACTTCCAACATGCCAGTGAAAAACATAATGCGCCAAGATAAAAATAAAACCGCAAATCTAGTTTAGAAATCCAATCAATATTATAGAGAAGCGGTTTTAGCGAGGAGAGATCGAGCAGATGAATGAAGAATTAATCATGAAATACTCAATTGGTATCGGCATAGCTTTGGCGTGTTTTATCGCCTTTCTTGCCATATCTTTTTTACATGATAAACAAAAAAAACGTCGTAGAAACATAATTATTCACATCATCCAAGCTATTTTGCTTTGTAGTTTAGTGGCTATTGTAAGCCAATATTGTGAAATGGCGGTGGTAGATTTTAAACTACACTTTATCTCTTTTCAGATGATTAATTTCTTTAGCTATCTTGCTATCGCATTAATCCTAATGAGAAAATTTTTCTTACTCATTAATTTATTAGAAAAATCACAAATTAAAAAAGGCAGTGATCCCACCTCAGCCCGTATTATTTCGCGTATATTTAAAATCACTCTTCTTGTCATCATGATCTTACTGTTCGGTGAGCATTTTGGCATGAGCTTATCGGGCTTAATGACATTTGGTGGCTTAGGCGGTATTGCCATTGGTATGGCAAGTAAAGACGTCATGAGTAACCTTTTTTCAGGTGTTATGCTCTATTTTGATCGCCCTTTTAACATTGGTGATTGGGTACGTTCACCCGATCGCAATATCGAAGGAACTGTTGTTGAGATTGGCTGGCGTATCACGAAGATAATGACCTTTGATCATCGCCCGTTATATATTCCAAACTCAGTATTTTCATCCATTAGTGTTGAAAACCCCGGCAGAATGACCAATCGACGTATTGAAACAGAATTAGGGTTACGCTATGAAGATTCGGACAAAGTTGGGGTTATTGTCGAAGATATCCGCACGATGCTACAACAAAACGACAAAATCGACACCAAACAGACTTTATTGGTCTATTTTAATCAATTCGCCGATTCATCATTAAATATTATGGTGTACTGTTTTACCAAAACCACGGTATGGGCAGAATGGTTAGATGCGCAGCAAGAAGTTTATTTAAAAATGATTGATATTGTGCATCAACATGGCGCTGACTTCGCCTTCCCATCACAAACTGTATATATTGAAAAATCATCGCCTGTATCACCATAAGCATCCGATAAAAAAATGCTGATATCCGTTTCAATATCAGCATTTTTAATTCAATATCACGTATCACTTCATTTAATGATAACTAGATAACTAATGGCGACTATTCTCCCTGAATACGACGATATTGGCCTTTATCTTGTAATAGCCTAACCCCTAAAATACTGCCACAAAGTGAAAGTAATACGGCGGCAAGAGCGGGAACAACTATCCACATCATCCATTGTGGCTGCCATGGGAAATTAAATACCGATTTTTGCAATAACCCTAATGCAACTTCAGCCCCTATCGCTGCAGCTAAACCGGCCATTAACCCTAATAAGGCAAACTCCGCCCAAAGCGTGCGTCTTAATAGTGACTTACTCGCGCCTAATGTTCGATAAACCACCAACTCGATACGACGCTGTGTCATACCGACTTGAATTTGTGCCACTAATAGCAATGCCCCACACAACATAACTAATCCAACCATAATTTCTAATGCTCGACTGACTTGCTGTAAGATCTGCTGAACTTGCTGAATTAATGCACCAGTATCTAGCACACTGACCGTAGGAAATTGTCGATTTAATGCGGTGATCAAACTTCCATCACCATTGTAATAAAAACTGCTCATCCATTTTTCAGGCTGATTACTTAGCCCTTCTTCTGCGAAAATAAAGAAGAAATTTGGTCGCATATTTTCCCAATCAACATGGCGAATGCTGGTGACAACAGATTTAAACTCGCGAGTATCACCAACAAAAGTTAGCTCATCCCCCAGCTTTATTTCTAACTTTTGTGCAACCCCCTGATCGATTGAAACGCCATTACCGACGGGAGGCCATGAGCCTTCGACAATAACATTATCTTTAGGAAGTTCACTGTGCCACGTTAAATTAAGCTCTCTTCGTACGGTATTATTCCCCGCATCCCGTGCATCTGCCCACACTTTCGCATTGTGATCATTAATCGCTGTTAAACGTGCTAACACAACCGGATAAGCATCTGTCGGTGCCACATGATAAGTGGCTAATAATGTATTAATCTGCTGTACCTGAGGCTTTGACATATTAATCAAGAAATAGTTAGGACTATCTTCAGGTAACTGCTGTTGCCATTTTTCCAATAAATCCCCTTGCAGCAAAACCAATAGCGTCAATAGCATAAAGGATAATGAAAAAGCGGCTAATTGCGTCATGGTTTGGAAAGGCTGGCGTAATAAACGTGTCACCGCTAAACGGGCACTCAATTGCTTAAATTTAAATTGCTTTAAAAGCCATAATCCAAGCCAACCAATCACGCCGAGCAAGAAAGCAATGACGACGATACCTAATAAAATAGACCACAGTAAAACACCCGTTCCGGCAAACAGAGTTAAAGCGCCAACAACAATCAATGCAACAATGGGTAAATAATAACGTAGTGGCCAACTAGGTGCCGTAGTACCACTTCTCAACACACGGGAAGGTTGCGTTGACATTAATTGGTGATAAGGGCGTAAACCCGTCAATAACGCGATGAGTAGTAAAGAGCCAACTGACCATAGCCATGGCATAAAGCTCGCATCAGGTAAACTTTTTGGTAATACCGGTGCTAAAATCTGCAACAATACTAATTCAAAGCCCCAACCGACCAGTGAGCCGACCACGATAGCCGCAACAATAATCACACCCCACTGACCTATAATCCATTTACGTAATGCATGATTATCAGCACCTAGGGTTTTTAATACCGCAATTAGCGTATGTCGACTACGGCAATAATGTGTCATTGAAACAGCAACGGCAGAAATCGCCAATAGTAGTGTTAATAATGCAGATAATAGTAAAAAGTTTTTTGCTCTCTCCATTGATTGAGAGAGAGCACCATTATCTTGTTTTAAGCTATTCCAACGCTGGTCAGGTTTTAATAAGGGATCAAAGCGTTGTTGGTATTCATCAATTAATGCTTCATTACCCGCAAACATATAACGGTAAGTTAAGCGGCTTCCCGGCTGAACGGCACCAGTCGCTTCAACATCAGCAAGATTAATTAAAATACGCGGGGCAATTTGAAAAGGATTAAAACCACTATCAGGCTCTTGAACTAATACACCGCTAATTGTAAAAGTGGCATCACCGACATCAATATTATCACCAACCTTGATCCCCAAAAGCGCCAGTAACCTTGCATCCACTAACGCCGTGCCTTTCTCCGCTTTTAGCCCTACAGGCTGAGTTTCTAGCTCACCATAGAGTGGATATAAGTTATCCGCGGCTTTTACCAACGCCAATTGAGGAGTATCACCTTCTGGGGCATAAGACATGGTGGTAAATTGCATTTGACGACTGAGTGTTAGCCCCATTCTTTTAGCTTCAGCTAGCCAATTTTCATCAACAGGATACGAGGCGCGTAGCACTAAATCACCGGCGATAAGATCACGACTTTGAGCATAAATACTTTTATCAATGCGATCACCAATACGCCCTAACGCCAGCACACAAGCCACCGCCAGCGCTAAAGAGAGCCAAACAATTAATAAAGCCGGCGAGCGCCACTCACGCCAAAACCAACGCCAGATCATGACTCCTCCTTAAGTTGACCATCAACAAGACGTAATCTTCGCTGACAACGAGCGGCAAGCTCATTATCGTGGGTGACCAAAATTAATGTTGTGGCATAATCACGATTAAGGGAAAACAGTAAATCGGCAATTTTATCTCCCGTTTTTCGATCAAGATTACCTGTTGGCTCATCAGCAAACAGGATCGCCGGTTGGGTACAAAAAGCTCTTGCTAATGCAACACGTTGTTGCTCACCACCGGAAAGTTGTGCGGGCATATGATACAAGCGCTCACCCAAACCCAATTGTTTAAGTAAATCAACGGCTCGCGTATGGCTCTGTTTTTCTGACTCACCTTTTAATAACGCAGGAAGTTGCACATTCTCTAAGGCATTTAACGTTGGAATTAGCATAAAAGATTGAAAAACAAATCCGACATGTTGTGCACGTAATTTTGCCCGCTCTTCTTCATTCATTTTGGTCAGATCGTGTCCCATTAATTGCACACGACCAGCGCCTCCATCATCTAATCCGGCAATAATACCTAAAAGTGTAGATTTGCCCGATCCTGACTCACCAATTAAAGCAATTGTCTGTGCAGACTCGACAACTAACTCAACACCCTGCAATATAGAGATCTGACTATCACCTTCTCCTACTTGTTTGGTTAACTGATGAACTTCAAGAACCTTTTCCGTCGACATACTTGTTTCCTTATCGTCATGATGATGTTTAGCTTTAAGTCTATCGCTGCTGATACCTTTTTGATCTTTGGTGACAGCCTAAGTGCCGGATATCGCCTTCCTATTGAAAGCGCATGGGCACAACGCCTCGCGGATAAATGGAAATTAACTTATCCTGAAATAAATGTCGTAAATGCAAGCATCAGTGGCGAAACCGCATTTCAAGGTCAAAATAGGCTCCCTGATTTATTAAAACAGCACCAACCTCGTTGGGTTTTGATTGAACTGGGTGCAAATGATGGCTTACAAGGCTACCCTGTAGCCCAAACGAAAGAAGCGTTGCAAAACATCATTACCCAAGTAAAAGAAGCGGGAGCAACGCCACTCTTTATGCAAATTATGATTTCGCCTAATTATGGTAAACGCTATACGCAATCTTTTTCTGCGATTTACCCACAATTGGCGAAAGACAATGCTCTTGAGCTTATCCCATTTTATATGGAGCAAATAGCAGATAAACCTGAGTGGATGCAAAACGACAGCATTCACCCAAATGAAGCGGCTCAGCCTTTTATTGCTCAATGGATGGATAAAACCCTATCCCCTTACCTAACACGTTAAACTATTGTGACAGTAGTTAACCTAGATTAAATGAGATTAATTGTAAAATTATGCAAAAAACGGTATTGATTACAGGAAGTTCTAGTGGGATTGGACTGTGTGCGGCAAAAACACTCAAGCAAAAAGGATATCGAGTACTGGCTGCTTGTCGCAAAGAAGATGATCTTAACCATATGGAAACATTGGGGTTTGAGCCTATTTTTCTTGATCTCGATGATGCAGAAAGTATCGAAAAAGCCATATTAGAAGTCATTCGCCTTACTAATGGACGTTTATATGGATTATTTAATAATGGTGGTTTTGGGGTTTATGGTTCATTAAATGCGATTAGTCGCCAGCAAATGGAAAAACAATTTTCCACTAATTTCTTTGGCTTACATCAGCTTACTATGGGGTTACTGCCGGCAATGTTACCTCATGGCGAAGGACGTATTATTCAGACGAGCTCGGTAATGGGATTAATATCCACTCCCGGCCGAGGTGCTTATGCGGCGAGTAAATATGCCGTTGAAGCTTGGTCTGATGCATTAAGAATGGAACTTGCCTCTACGGGGATAAAAGTCAGTTTAATTGAGCCGGGTCCAATAAAAACACGCTTTACTGAAAATGTTAATCAAGCCCAACAAGATAAACCGGTAAAAAATCCGGGGATTGCGAGTCGTTTCACATTAACACCTGATGATGTAGTGAAAAAACTAATCCATGCTTTAGAAAGTCCAAGACCTAAGTTACGTTATCCTGTGACCTTACTCACTTATGCCGTCAAAGTGTTAAAACGACTCCTCCCTGATAGACTTATGGATAGGATCTTAAACGGCCAAAGTAACAAGGCTTGATTTTTGCAAAATTCATCCTTATTTATTAATCAAATAGCTTAATAAACAGCATTTATATTTAAAACTCTCAAAAAGGGATAAGTTAATGTTAGCAACTGCACATATTGTTGATGTAAATGAATCGAATATTCAGCAAGTTATAGAACAATCGATGACAAAACCGGTCATGATGTACTTCTATTCAGAGCGTAGTCCTCATTGTGCAGAGCTTGGGGCAACGTTGGATAAACTAGCGGCTGAATTTGCTGATCAGTTTGTATTAGCTAAATTAGATTGTGATGTTGAACAGATGATTGCCTCGCAATTTGGTCTAAGAGCGATCCCAACTGTTTATATATTGCAAGAAGGTCGTCCTGTCGATGGGTTCCAAGGCCCACAACCTGAAGAAGCTATTCGCCAAATCCTTGCCAATATCTTACCTAAACCAGAAGAATTAAAAGCAGCGCAAGCTTCAGCACTATTAGCAGAAGGTAAGACAGACGAGGCATTACCACTGTTAAAAGAAGCACACCAAATTGATCCCAAAAACAGTGAAATTACCTTAGCCCTCGCAGGTGCTTTAATTTCATTAAATAAACATAATGAAGCAGAAGAATTATTAGCCGCAATTCCATTGCAAGATCAAGATAGCTACTATCACAGTTTATTAGCTCAAATTGAACTGCAAAAACAAGCTGCCGACACACCTGAAATTCAGCAATTACAAGATAATTTTAATCAGCAACCCGACAATACTGAACTCGCTATTCAACTGGCGTTAAAACTGCATGAAGTGTCGCGCAATGATGAAGCCCTTGAATTGCTATTTAATTTTCTGAAAAAAGATCTTAATGCCGGTGAAGGACAAGTTAAGAAAACCCTGATGGATATTTTATCTGCTTTAGGGACTAATGATAATCTAGCATCTAAATATCGCCGAATGGTGTATTCTTTACTTTATTAATATTCATTTTATTTATTAAAGCAGGCTAAGGACAGATACATGGAAATAGTTATTGGTATTATTATCTTATTCGCCATTATTTTAGTTTTAAGTGGTGTAAAAACCGTTCCACAAGGTTATCAGTGGACTGTCGAGCGTTTTGGACGTTATACACGTACCCTTGCTCCAGGCCTTCAACTCCTTATTCCATTTATTGACCGTATTGGTCGTCGTATTAATATGATGGAACAAGTATTAGATATCCCTTCTCAGGAAGTGATTTCTCGTGATAACGCCAATGTCAGTATTGATGCGGTCTGCTTTATTCAAGTTATCGATCCAGTAAAAGCTGCTTATGAGGTGAATAACCTAGAGCTTGCAATCATCAATCTAACGCTAACCAATATCCGTACTGTGTTAGGCTCTATGGAACTGGATGAAATTCTTTCACAACGTGATCAGATCAATAGCCGTTTATTACTGATTGTTGATGATGCAACTAACCCTTGGGGTATTAAAATTACCCGTATTGAAATTCGTGATGTGCGCCCACCACAAGAGCTTATTTCTGCCATGAATGCGCAGATGAAAGCTGAGCGTACTAAGCGTGCTGATATTCTAGAAGCAGAAGGTATCCGTCAAGCGGCAATCTTAAAAGCGGAAGGTGAAAAACAAGGGCAAATCTTAAAAGCAGAAGGTGAACGTCAGTCTGCTTTCTTACAAGCCGAAGCCCGTGAGCGTGCAGCAGAAGCGGAAGCAAAAGCGACGCAAATGGTATCAGAAGCTATCGCTAAAGGGGATATGCAAGCCATTAACTACTTTATTGCACAAAAGTATACTGATGCCCTGTCACAAATTGGTTCTGCCGATAACAGCAAAGTTGTGATGATGCCATTAGAAGCCAGTAACTTAATGGGTGCAATTGGTGGTATTTCAGAATTATTAAATACCAAAAAAAGTGACTCAGGTAACAAGAGCAATTAATGATGATTGAATGGATTAGTGCTCAGCCAGCACTTTTCTGGCTTTGCCTTGGTGTCTTACTATTAATCGCCGAAATGCTAGGCACTGCAGGCTACTTACTATGGTCTGGTATGGCCGCATTATGTGTTGCATTAATCGCATGGATCTTACCTATTGGTTGGCCCATTCAAGGTATTCTATTTGCATTACTCACCGTTATTAGTGCGATCCTTTGGCGTATCTGGCTTAAACGCAAAAAGTTATCCAAAGAAGCAGAAAACCTAAACCAAAAAAGTCACCAACTTATTGGTATAAAAGCAGTTTTGTTATCGGATACTGAAAATGGTTTTAGTCGTATAAAGCTTGCTGATGGGAGTTGGCGAGTCTATTCTGACACGCCCTTAAAAGCAGGTGATACAGTCAAAGTGATTGCTATTGATGGTATCACCTTGCACGTCACCTCATTTTCTCCCACCACTCGCTCGGCATCATCAACACAGCATGCTGCTGTTATTGATGATGACAACAACCAGAAAGATGATTGATGATAGGGCATTCCGCCCCATCATCGCCAGGGCATTCATTTGCTAATAAGAGAAGCCGTTGACGAATAGCATTTAATTCGTTAATGGTTTTCTCTATCTCAGCCACTTTCTTTAAGGTTGCCTCTTTCACATCAGCACTGTGACGTGAGGGATTGCGTAATAACATCAGCAATGAACGACACTCTTCTAAACTAAACCCGACTTCACGAGCTTGCTTTAACAGTGTTAATTCTTCGATATGTTGCGGTAAATAGTATCGATAGCCATTTTCACCTCGATGAGGTGGGGTTATCAGATCTTTTTCCTCATAAAAACGGATTGCTTTTGTCGTCAAACCGGTTTTGGTTGCGATTTCACTAATATTCAAAATTCCCCCTTGACCTTCCCCTTGCGGAAAGGTTTAGCCTTTATCTCAGATAAGAAAAAACCTTTTCAAGAAAGCAAGTTATCCCATATTACGCCATAATAGAGGTAATCGCTTTTTATTTGGAGATATTGACCATGGCAAAAACTACGCTACTCGCACTACAAGGGCTTTCATGCTCCCACTGTGTTAACAGTGTAAAAAAATCACTTGATGCCCGCAATGATATAGAACAGTCCACGGTGACTATTCAATACGCTAAAATTGACAGCGACGCAACTGTTGAAAGCTTAATCAAAACCATTGAAGAAGCCGGATATGAAGCTCATTTAGCCACTCAAGCTGATGTAAAACTAAGTTTGAGTGGGCTTAACTGTATGAAATGCGTTGGTAAAACAGAAAACGCGTTGTTAGCTGTTGACGGTGTTGTTGCGGTCAATGTAGACAAAACATCGGCTGAAATTTTTGGTACAGCAAACGCAAAAGATTTAATTGCCGCCGTTGTTGCTGAAGGTTTTGAAGCCTCATTAGCAAACGAAGAAGAAAATAAACCAAAAACTATTGAACTGACTTTATCAGGCTTAAATTGTGGTCATTGTATCAATTCAGTGAAGAAAGCTCTTGAAGGGACTGATGGGGTAGAAAGTGCACAAGTGGAATTAACTCATGCCACAGTAACAGGTACGGCAAACACAGAGAGTGTGATCACAGCCATTCAAGATGCTGGTTATGATGCAAAATTAGCAGGAGCCAACCACCCAAAAACTGAGCCGCTGACGCAAACGGATGCACAACTGGAAGCATCGTCAGCGGCGGTTTGTGATATTCCAGTAGAAGAAGCCATCCTTGATAATAATGATGCTGATATCAGTATCGATGATGATAGCACGCAGTTATTAATCGACGGTATGACTTGTGCAAGCTGTGTTAGCAAAGTACAAAAAGCCTTACAAAGTGTTTCCGGTGTTGAAAATGCACGTGTTAATTTGGCTGAACGTAGCGCACTTGTAACCGGTCATGTTAATCATGATGACCTGATTAATGCGGTCGAAAAAGCGGGCTATGGGGCAGAAATTATTCAAGATGATGTAAAACGCAGAGAGCGTCAACAAGAAGTTGCTGTCGCTAATATGAAGCGTTTTCGCTGGCAAGCAGCCTTAGCCTTAGTCGTTGGTATTCCTGTAATGGTATGGGGAATGATCGGCGATAATATGATGTTAACGGAAGCTAATCATAATATCTGGTTAACTATCGGTATTATTACGCTTGTTGTGATGATAGCTGCAGGTGGGCACTTTTATCGTAATGCGTGGCAAAGCCTAAAAAACGGCAGTGCCACCATGGACACGCTCGTTGCGTTAGGTACAGGGGCTGCTTGGCTCTATTCAATTAGTGTTAACTTATGGCCTGAGGTGTTTCCTGCCCAAGCAAGACATCTCTATTACGAAGCCAGTGCGATGATCATTGGTTTGATAAACCTTGGTCATATGCTTGAACAAAGAGCCCGTCAGCGCTCTTCTAAAGCATTAGAGCGTCTATTAGACTTAACACCACCAACAGCAAGAGTAGTAACGGATAATGGCGAAGTTGAAATGCCATTAGCGGATGTGAAACAAGGTATGATCTTGCGTTTAGCAACCGGTGATAAAGTTCCCGTTGATGGTGAAATCACCCAAGGTGAAGTGTGGATGGATGAGGCAATGCTCACCGGTGAGCCTATTCCACAACAAAAAAGCCTTGGTGATACCATTCATGCAGGTACTACCGTGCAAGATGGCTCAGTGCTGTTTAAAGCTGCAGCAGTAGGCAGTCAAACTACCCTTGCCCGAATTATCAAACTGGTACGTCAAGCACAAAGCAGTAAACCCGAAATTGGCCAATTAGCGGATAAAATTTCCAGTGTATTTGTTCCTATCGTCGTCGTTATCGCGTTAATAGCAGGGGCAATTTGGTACTTTTTTGGTCCTTCACCACAAATTACTTATGCACTCGTTATTATTACAACGGTATTAATTATCGCTTGCCCTTGTGCTCTAGGATTAGCGACCCCCATGTCGATTATTTCAGGTGTGGGACGTGCCGCAGAATATGGCGTATTAGTGCGTGATGCGGATGCTTTACAACAAGCAAGCCAATTAGATACCTTAGTTTTTGATAAAACAGGTACCTTAACAGAAGGCATGCCACAAGTGACTGAGATCCACACATTCAATCAGATAAGTGAAGCTCAAGCGCTAGCATTAGCAGGCGCACTAGAAAGTGGCTCTAATCATCCATTAGCAAAAGCGATTTTAACCAAAGCTGAAGGTATTAAATTACCGCAAATAAGCCAATTTAGAACTCTTGCAGGTATGGGATTAAGTGGTGAAATTGACGGCAATATTGTGCTGTTAGGTAATCCTAAACTAATGAAAGAATCTGGCATTGATATAAGTGAGATAAACGCCTTAATAGAAAACCAATCAGCGAAAGGGGTAACCCCTGTCTTATTGGCGCAAAATGGGAAAATAGCGGCCCTACTTTCTATTCGTGATCCACTACGAGAAGATACCGTCAGTGCATTACAGCGTCTACATCATCAAGGTTATCGTTTGGTCATGTTAACTGGAGATAACCCTATTACAGCCAATGCGATAGCTAAAGAAGCGGGTATTGATCAAGTGATTGCAGGCGTTATGCCAGAAGGTAAAGCGCAAGCGATTAGTCAACTACAGGCAGAAGGTCGTCGCGTAGCAATGATTGGGGATGGTATTAACGATGCCCCAGCACTGGCTAAAGCAGACGTTGGTATTGCGATGGGAGGGGGCAGTGATATCGCCATTGAAACCGCGGCCATTACCTTAATGCGCCATAGCTTACATGGTGTTGCTGATGCGGTTGAGATCTCAAAAGGCACACTGCGCAATATGAAACAAAACTTGTTTGGTGCATTTATATATAACAGTTTAGGCATTCCTATTGCTGCCGGTATCTTATATCCTTTTACCGGTACATTATTAAACCCTGTGGTTGCAGGGGCTGCCATGGCCTTATCATCAATCACTGTCGTCAGTAATGCCAACCGATTATTACGTTTTAAACCGAAAAAATAGTCGCAATTAATCAGTCAAATACAGCCTCTTCTATCTTTAGATACCAGAGGCTTTTTTATTATCCAGAGAGAATTATCATCATTTCAATAAGTTAAAAAAAAGCCGATATTACTATCGGCCAGTCAAAGAGGAATTTTTCATTATACAAGAGAGTCATCACTCCGCCCTCTTAACGGTAGAATAGCAATTTATTATCAATAATTCATTATATTTTATTATTTATAAATATATTCATTAATAAAAATTAAAAGGCGTTTTATTTATAGTGATTTAAAAAACATTTTATAAAATAAGCCACTTATTTTTATACTTTATATTTTTATAAGGACTTTTTAATGAATTATAATAAATTATTTCTTATTTCTTTATCTTTAATTTATTCTGCAAATGTTTTTTCTAATACGGATAGCCCATCACCAAATGTGGGTAATTCAGTTGAATCAAATCAAGAAATACAGGATCCAAATAATAATTTTAATTCTAAAAGGAAAGAATATGTAGAAAGAGTAGTATCTTCTTTACCGCAATATGAACATGCGCAACAGCCTATAGAATTTAACAGTTATATTACCCCTATTCACAGAACAAGAAATTCAGCTGATATGGACTATATTGTTGCCGCCCCCATTTTCGATGAAATTATAGCCTCATTAACTAAAAATAGTGATTCTACAGTTCATCCTCCACAAGCTTCTGTTGGATTAAATATCTCAGGGGCTACAATTGAACAAAAAAAAGAGATGTTGCGTTATTTAAAGGATAAAAAATCAAAAATTATTGATTTATCAAAAAGAGCAAACAATCAACATAGACAGTCTTTAGAAGTCTTAAATTCTAATATAGATTATTTTATACAACATATTGAAAACAATATAAATAGAGGAAACGAAAGCGGTGAAATTATTATTACAAGGAATGATTCAATCAAAGAACCATTAAATGAACTCTTTCTCAAAAAAAATATAGCAAGCTTACATGAGTTAACTGATATGAAAATGTCCTTTGATGATAGCTTATTAAGGCTAGATTCTACATTAAATCAAACTAGTACAGAGTTAGCTGACACAAGAACAGACTTAACTAACACAAGAACAGAACTTAGTGAATTAGACAAAACAGTAAAAAAACATAGAGAGGATGTAGAAGAACAAGGAAAAGAAATTACTCAAGTTAAACAAACTGCTGGCACAAACAAAATATACGTAGATAAATACCTAGTTAATGATTTCGATGTTAATGAGCAATCTAAAAGTTTAGTTGGTCATCTTGGCTCTTTATATGCAGGAAATAAGTCAAACACAGATAATATTAATGCCATTAGAAATGATCTTAGCCATTTTAAAAATGAAACCAATAATCGTTTCTATAAAGTTGAAAAGCGCGCTAATCAAGGGATTGCCTCTGTTGCAGCGATGAGTAATTTACCTTTTAATGATGCAGCAACCTTTAGCACCGCAATGGGTATCGGTAATTATCGTAATGCCACAGCATTTGCATGGGGAATGCAATACCGTATCAACGAAAATGTTAAAGTTAAAGCCTCAACCGCTTGGAATGACGCTAACAATTGGGTCTCTGCGGGGGGGATCGGTATTAGTTGGTAATATAAATTTATAAATATAGCGGTAAAGATAAGGAAAGCTAAGTAAAACTCAGTTTTCCTTGTTTTATTCAATACAAAATCCGTTATGCTACAACCTTGTGGTTTATCCCATGAGGAGCGTATCAAATGAAGGATATAATACAGAAAATCAAGCAATGGATCGGCATACAGAAAACATCTTATTACCCCTATCCTGCTATTGATATTTCACTCCCTAATCATGTCTCTTTACATCTTGTTGGTAGTATCCATATGGGCGTGCCAACGATGTCACCATTATCCAATGTGCTGATTAATAAAATAGCAACAGCGGATGCGGTTATTGTCGAAGCGGATATTTCAACCGAAACTCAGCCCTTTGATCAACTATCGTTATTGCGAGAGCCATTAGAAAAGCGAGTAAATGAAGCACAACTTGCAACTATCATCAGCCATTGTGATCTTCTTTCTATTCCACATTACCAAATTGATGATAAACCACTGTGGCAAATCGCGCTGATATTACAATCAACCCAAGCGATGCAACTTGGATTACAACCACAACACGGCATTGATTATCAAGTTATCCAACAAGCCAATAAACAACAAAAAGCGATTATAGAGCTAGAAGGTATTGAGCGTCAGGTCGCATTATTATTAGATTTTCCACAAGATGGTGCACAATTACTCGAAGATACGCTAAAAAATTGGCATGAAAACGCCCGGGCATTGCAAATTATGATCAATTGGTGGTTAAATTATACCAGTGAAAAGCACCCTTCTCCTTTGCCAAATACTTTTAGCAAAGCGGTATTTGATATTTTAATGGAAAAGCGCAATCAAGTCTGGGCAACAACGCTTTCTAATCTTCCAGCAGGCCACTATGTTGTCACCGTCGGTGCTCTTCACTTATTTGGTGAAGATAATTTAGTTGATCGATTAACTTATCAAGCATAACAAGATCACGTTCACCATTGCTCTCACCTTATTGAGTAGGAATAATTATGACTCCCGCAGTGAATTTACTGGAAAAACAAAAAATTAAATTTACTCTTCACCCTTATGAACATGATGCGAATGTACATAACTTTGGTGATGAAGCCGTTGAAAAGTTAGGACTAGATAACCGTCAAGTGTTTAAAACGCTTCTCGTTGCGTTAAATGGTGATGCTAAAAACCTAGCCGTTGCGGTAACACCAGTATCAAGTCAACTTGACTTAAAACGAGTCGCCAAATGCCTTAAAGCTAAAAAAGCAGAAATGGCCAATCCACAAATAGCACAAAAAGTAACAGGTTATTTAGTCGGCGGTATAAGCCCATTAGGACAAAAAAAGCGCCTTCCCACGGTGATTGATGAGCAAGCACTTAAGTTTGACACTATCTATGTCTCAGGAGGTAAGCGAGGGCTGGATATTGAACTAACGGCTGAAGATTTATGTTCAGTATTAGGTGCACAATTTGCCTTGATCCGTAAAGAAGATTAAGAGTAACTGATTGCTTATTTTAGGCTTTTATATCAACCAAGCTGCCAATAAGAAATTAAATAACAAAAGGCGACATCCTGCCGCCTTTTGGGAATTATCTATTGTATATTTTCAATAATTACTATTTTTTATACACAATCTCGCCTTGCGGTTCAAAATCAGCCGCTTTTAGTGGTGAATGTTTTTCGATATAACCTTTTAGCACTTCTGCATCAACAAAGCCGGTATTTACATATCCTGGGTGTGAATCAATCTTAGGATAACCATCACCACCAATACCGTTAAAGTTTAATGTCGCCATACGATAATTTTTAGTTTTATCTAATGGTTTGCCCGCAATTTTTACATCACTCACTTTACAATCTGCATCTACGGTTAAACTTACATTGTAAAATTGTGCATAAGCGCCTGAATCTACTTTCATGCAAGCAACTGCGGATAGGTAAGGTTCAACTTCTTCACCTTTGAAATCAACATAGACGAGTTCGTTAGCAAAGGGTTGTACTTTTAATACATCTTTATAAGTAATATCGCCAGATTCAATCGAATCACGTACACCACCACCACTCATAATGGCAAAATCAGCATTTGCACGCTCCGCCTGAGCGGATAACAGTAAACGCGCCATATTCGTTTGTTCAAAACGAACTTTGCTACGATCGCCTTCTAATTTACCAACAACTTCCCCGACTTTCACATTCAATTGCTCACCACCTTTCTCTTGATAAGGGGTCAGTAATTTCATCATTTCAGGGTTATGAGGGATCTCCTCTGTGTAGTAAACTCGCTCAGTGGTTCCATCTTCTTTTTTCACTTTCTTATTTAAGTTAATTGGAATTAACTGATAGTGTTTTAATGTGAACTCACCATTACGGAACTCAAAATCAGCGCGACCTACATATTTACCCCATTCATGGGCTTGAACAATCCATGTGCCATTTTGATTATCTGGAGCGCAAGGCGTGCCGGGAACATAATCTGCTTGTTTGTAGTTTTTATTCTCTTGAGACATACACACCGGATCTTGTGAGTGTCCACCAACAATCATATCTAAATAGCCTTTCGGCAAAGCACGCGCCATTTCAACATCACCCGGTGCATTAGAGCCATGATTACCATCGTCATAATGCCCCATATGGGTAGCAGCGATAATAATATCGGGTTTTTCTGTGATACGTAATTCTTCAACGACTTTTTTCGCTTCATCTGCCGGTTTACGGAACTCAGTATCAGGGAAGTTAGCAGGATTACCAATACGCACAGTATCATCGGTAGTTAAACCTAATACCGCGATTTTCACTCCTTGTTTATCAAAAATAGTATAAGGTTTAAATAAACGTTCACCGGTACTTTTTTGATAAATATTCGCAGAAAGGAAAGGGAAAGTAGCCCATTTTTCTTGTTGGCGCAGCACTTCGAGTGGATTATCAAACTCATGATTACCCAGCGCCATAGCGTCATAACCCACAAGATTCATCCCTTTAAAATCAGGCTCTGCATCTTGTAAATCAGATTCAGGAACCCCCGTATTAATATCACCTCCAGACAGAAGCAATACGCTACCGCCATTTTTAGCGACTTCATCACGAATATTGTCAACGACGGTTTTTTGAGCAGCTAAACCGTACTCGCCATGATCATTGTGCCAAAAGTGACCGTGATGATCATTAGTATGTAGGATGGTAATTTGGTAAGTTTTATCTTTTTCCCATGCCTGAGACATCACAGGCGCCATTGCTAAAGTCACTGTCAGTGCGCATGCAGATAATTTAAACGATAAGCTCATGGTCTATCCCCATGTATATTATTTATTGAGAAGGCTCTGCCCTGTATTCACAGTAGAAAAAGCAGAAAGAAGTAAATAGTTTTACTGTGTTTTATGACGTAGGTTATATATTTTTATTATTATTTCATTGTTCCAATAGTTTTTTTGAGACATCAGTCAAACTCTATTTGCTATAAATGGACTTGACGTAAAATAGATATGGACGACACTAATAACAATAGCAATAACTTATTAACAAAAAAGCATACATTAAGTTGTGATAACAAATTTTTGGCTATTTTTACTCCATTATAGGTAAGAACGACTATAATTTAACTTAAAAAATAAATTTCAGTTATGAACATCTCGGGGACAATGTTACCCGTTCCCCTATCGCAAAAACAAAGTCTGCTTATTGATACTATGTTAATCACAGCATTTTCTACTGTGTAGCATGGTGCTCAATAGTTATTCACTACTGAAATAACCATAGTTAGCATTTTTTATTTTATCTGAGTTTTACTTGGGTCAATATGAGGGATACTCGTCTTAGCGATTGCTCTCTAATTTAAAAAACATTGAACATGTTGAGCCTAATGACACTTATCTATCTTTATTGATTATTTCCATGCTTTTTCTTCACCAGATTATGACCAATAAAGCTAAATAAGTTGTATTTATTTTTACAACTCACAACCAATCTAAATACTCTATATCAAGCTTATACAAAGAATAACTACCAAAAATAACACAGAAACACTCAGTTACATTATAAAACTAAATCAAATTGCTATTTTTATAAAAATTCAATAAATTTTAGCGAATTTAGCGCTTAGATACGTTAAACTAATACCCAGCTGTACCACTCGCCCCCCGATACATGTAGTTTAATAACAAGAAGGAGAATTGATGCCGCATTCAACCCCCCTCATTACCACCATTGTTGGTGGATTAGCACTTGCTTACATCTTAGGCATGATTGCTCAACGGCTAAAAATCTCACCTTTAGTAGGATATCTTGCTGCGGGTGTGCTCGCTGGCCCATTTACCCCCGGCTTTGTTGCTGATACCTCTTTGGCGCCTGAGCTTGCTGAAATCGGTGTTATCTTACTGATGTTTGGCGTAGGTTTACATTTTTCTTTAAAAGATCTAATGGCTGTAAAAGCTATCGCGATCCCCGGTGCCATAGCACAGATTACCGTTGCCACCTTATTAGGGTTAGGGTTATCCACTTTCTTTGGCTGGGGTCTATTTAGTGGCATTGTCTTTGGATTATGCCTTTCAACGGCAAGTACTGTGGTATTGTTACGCGCACTCGAAGAAAGAGGTTTAATTGATAGCCAGCGCGGTCAAATCGCTATTGGTTGGTTAATTGTCGAAGATCTCGCTATGGTATTAGCCTTAGTATTACTACCTGCTATTGCCAATATGCTTGAAAGTAGTGACCAAACAAGTATTTCACAGTTATTAATTAACTTAGGTATCACTATTGGTAAAGTGGTTGCCTTTATTTTAATTATGATGATTGTCGGTCGTAAGCTTATTCCGTGGATCTTAGCTAAAACGGCTGCCACTGGCTCTCGTGAGCTTTTTACCCTATGTGTGTTAGCACTAGCTTTAGGTATCGCTTACGCAGCAGTGACGCTATTTGATGCTTCTTTCGCATTAGGCGCTTTCTTTGCCGGAATGGTACTTAATGAGTCTGATCTCAGCCACCGAGCAGCACAAGATACTTTACCTCTACGTGATGCCTTCGCCGTTCTGTTCTTTGTCTCTGTCGGCATGCTATTTGATCCTATGGTATTAATTGAGCATCCTCTAGGCATTTTAGCCACACTTGCGATCATTATTATAGGTAAATCCTTAGCAGCCCTAGTGCTCGTTCGTATGTTTGGGCATTCACGCAGAACCGCATTAACCATTTCAGCCAGTCTTGCGCAAATTGGTGAATTTGCCTTTATTTTAGCGGGAATGGGGGTTGCACTAAATGTTTTAGAGCCAGATGCACGTAACTTGGTTCTTGCGGGCGCCTTAGTTTCTATAATGCTTAATCCTGTTCTCTTCTCTTTGTTAGACCGTTATCTAGCAAAAACAGAAACCAAAGAAGAGCAAGAGCAACTTCAACAAGAAGAGATGGAAGAAGAGATGCCAGTGCCTGTCGATATTTGTGGGCATGCGATTATCGTCGGTTATGGTCGTGCAGGTAGTATGCTAGCTGAAAAGCTACAACCGCAAGCTATCCCATTGGTCATTATTGAAAATAGCCGTAATAAATTTGCTGAGTTAAAAGAAAAAGGCTTAAACGCCGTGCTCGGTAATGCTATGACCAAAGAATCACTGGCATTAGCGCGTGTTGATTGTGCTAAATCGCTACTACTGACCATTCCTAACGGTTATGAAGCGGCAGATATCGCAGAAACGGCAAGAAAAATGAATCCTGATCTCAATATTATCGTTCGTGCTCATTTTGACGATATTATTGTTCGTGCTAACTATGATGAAGAAGCTTCCTTTATTCTTGAGAAAGGGGCAAACCATGTGGTTATCGATGAAGATCAGACCGCCTCTGCAATGGCTGAGATGCTAATAAAAGAAGTCGAGTTTGGTTGTGCCATTGATGACACACCTGAAGAGGGTCAACAAATTATTGCGCCCAATGCAGCGCAATAATAGAGATTTATGTTTAAAATAAAGGATTAACAAACTAAAAAAGCAACACCTTTATCGCGTGTTGCTTTTTATTTTCTCTCTTTCACAAAAAAAGAGCGCGACGACTTAACTTAACGTTCCCAGTAAGCTTCTTCTAAGCTATCTTCTTTCTCCGGCAAACCGCGAGTCAAACGTGGTGAGTGTTGGCTTAATACTTGATAGCTTACACGGTTAGCATATTTACACACTTGCGCCAATGAAGAGTAAGTCAAATAACTACGTGGGTGTTTACTCGAATTAGGTACATTAATGCGATGATAACTATTTGCCGTAATATCATGTAATAGTGCAGATAATGCCGCATCGCCAGCACCATTGGTATTCATGATTTTTTCCGGCCCTCCCATATAAGGCTCTATATGCGAATAGACTTTTTCCGGCGTTTGGCAATCTTTAAAACGCATAGCACGACTAAACTCGTAACGATTAAATTCAGCAATTGCACCAGGAAGTAACGGATGAGTGGTTTGGCGTTTAAAATCACTCTCTGTAAAGCCTGCCATATACAATCCTGCAGGGCCTGCGGTACATAAGACTAAATCAACCCACTCTAAAGCCGCATCTGATGCTAACAATGGATCAGCATGACCTGTTAGCTCTAAGGCTTCATCTTCATTCATTGCCACTACAGAGACATGCTCTTTTAAGAAATCTCTCCACCACTGAGGATCGTCGGCAATCACGTATTTAGTACCCAACGTTAAGACAACCGGTACATCATGCTTTTTGGCATATTCTATCGCTTTCATAGTTGCCAACGGCATTGGCTCTCCCGGTTTGCAACGGACGAGATAAGCAGTTAAAACTAATGCCGATGCATCTGCAATCACATCCTCAGGAATACTTTCGGGCTGAAGCTGATTCATTTGGCCAGGACTGATAGCAAAAGTACGTTCACCATTTTCAGTAATGAGGGTAAAGCAACGCCCTATTGCACCATCAACACCTTGTAAATAGTTTAAATCAGTACGGCTTGAGGTATTACATAAGTAGCGATAAGCATAACTACCAATCTGAATATTGTTGCACATAGTCCCCAATAAAACAGAACGATCATCCGCTAATACGGAGTAGTTATGTAGTGTGTTACCAATAGTGCCACCCGCAAATTCATGGGTAATAAGATTATTAACCGTTAATTCGCGATAAAGGGCTTCCGCTACATCATCTTCAATAACCAGAGAGTGTCCCTGACTCAAGTTATAGCGATTGATAAACGCTTCATCTACCTTAGCTTCAATATCAACTAATGTTTGGTCGATGCCAACAATATAAGCCCGAGAAGATTCGCTCTCAGCCATATTGATGATAGGTTTTAATAATGGATCTCGTAAACTAACGGGAAAATAGTGTTTGGATTTTCTTTTGCCAGGGAATTTCATTGTGAACGATGCTACAAGCTAAAAAAGATGCGCAATGTTAACACAATATTAGTGGAGAGACAGTAGGTGTACGTCTGTACACCTACTTTTATTTGTGGATATTTACGCTGTTTTACGGCGATTTCTTGCCATATAGCCCAGTAAAACACCCATTACAGAAAGGATAAAACCAACAAATGCGGCACCGACTAAGATTAATGCACGTTTAGGCGCATCTTTCTTAGTTGGTTCATAAGGTTTTAGCATATATTTGAAAGGTACAAATTGCAGATCACCCAATTTTATTTGTTCTAACTGCTGGATATTATATAAGCGGTTTTTTAATTCAGAACTGACCGTTGTGGGATCAGTAATCGCTTCTGTTATCGCTAATTTGCTACTAAGTGCATCAGCCCCCATGGCAATGGAGTAATCAGGATCATCTTTAATTTGCGCACCTTCACTAGAAATAGGTTTTTTAACTCCCGCAGCATTGGCAATTTCTAGTGCATATTTTAAGCGCTGAACATTAACATTACGCGCATTAGCAATACGTTCTAAATCCATTTGATACGCTTTTTGCGCATGATTTAATTTACGCTCAATTTGATCATCAATTTCGTCTTTCACTTCTACCCGTACTTTAGTAGAAATAAAGCGAATATAACCTGATAGTAAATCGTAAGCTTCTTCAGAGGTTGGCGCAGTAAAGCTTAAGTTAATTTCGCCACTAAATTCTTCATCACTATTTTTACTGTCTGACGCTTTTAAATTAATATCTTTAGTAACAATAGTTTCGATTAATTTACGTTTATCCAATGGCGTAGGATCGTCCATCTTAGCCAATAAGTTTTTATAGTAATCCGTATTGACTAAATATTCTTCACGTAATACACGTGAATTGTAGTTATTGATAAATTTTTGGTAAACAGAAGAAGCATTTACGCCAGTATCAACATCAACCAAGCTTAAATCATTTAAGGTAGCTCTTAACTGCTTCATCTCATCTAACATTGGTTTTGTAATAGCAGCTTGGCTTGTCCATTTCTGGGGCAGAAAGCTCGCAACAGTAAAACCTACGATAGCAAATAAAAGTGTGATCCCAATAATGACAAATTTTGATTTATAAAGAACAGAGAATAACTCAAACAGATCGATTTCATCGTTCTGTTTTAGATAAAAATCGTCGAAATGCCCTTTATCAACTTCTGAAGATTGTGGTTTTGAAAGCTTACTATTCATTTTCCTGCCTAAATTTGTGTAATGCAGCGTCCGTTTATCAGCCATTTTAGTGCACAAGACTAAAATGGTTAAAAAATGAGAAAAGATAAGTTTATATATAACTGAAATATGATCAAATGAATATATCACCTAATCCGATAATCGTATTTAGTGAGCTTATCTATTATTTTTCACATATGTCGCGGATTATAGCTTCAAGTAAGTCAATATGCTCAACTTTATCATTCAAAGCAGGAATGTATTCATACTGTTTTCCACCACCATGTATAAAGAACTCACGATTTTGTTCATTAATTTCTTCTAATGTTTCTAAACAGTCTGATGAAAATCCGGGACAAATAACCTGTACATGTTCAACCCCTTCACTACCCAGTTTTTCCATCGTTTTATCAGTATAAGGTGATAACCAAGGCTCACGGCCAAAACGTGACTGGAAAGTCATCATCACTTTTTCTGCTGGATAATCAAGTTGCTGTTTTAATTTTTCTACTGTAAGGCAACATTCATCAAAATAGATATCCCCAGTTTTAATAAATCGTTCTGGAATGCCATGAAATGAAAGTACTAAACGATCCGGCTTACCATGTTGCTTGAAACTCTCGTCAATGCTATTTACCAGCGCTTTAATATAAAGTGGATGTTGAGCATAACTACGAACAAAATGCAGTGAAGGAATAGTTCGCATCGTTTTAAACAGTTGGCTAATACCATCAAATACCGCCCCCGATGTCGAACAAGAGTATTGTGGATAAAGAGGTAATACAATTAGCTTTTCAACGCCCTGTGCCAATAATCGCGTCAGTCCTTCGTTGAGGGAAGGATTGCCGTAACACATACCTAATTCAACAGGTATATGCGCAAAACGTTGTGCTAACGCTTTTTGCTGTGCACGGCTATAGACTAAAAGAGGAGAGCCGTCTGGCAACCAAATTTGTTGGTATAATTTGGCTACTTTAGGTGAGCGAAATGGCAAAATAACCCCATGAAGAATGGGTTTCCAAATCCACGGGGAAACATCAACAACGCGAGGATCGCTAAGAAACTGAGCTAAATAGCGCTTCACTGCATCTGGTTGAGGTGCATCAGGGGTGCCAAGATTGACCAAAAGAACGCCGTATTTAGCATCATTCATACCAAGACTCCTTAGAGCTGTTTTATTAACATAACCAAAAGTAAAAGAGTAAAGGAAAATAGTGAACTCTGTTTGTCAATTAATCGGATTGTATTCTTTTTATAAATATTTTGTAAAAAAAATCCCGGTCTAACCGGGATTGCTCTTCGGTGCTATAGATTAACCGAGGATGTTTTTCAGTTCAGCATTAATTTCGCTTACTTTCTGTGTACCATCAATTTTGTGGTACTGCGCGTTACCCGCTTTAGCTTCATTTTGGTAATAAGAAACTAAAGGTGCTGTTTGAGAATGATATTCGACTAAACGTTTACGCACTGTTTCTTCTTGGTCATCTTTACGAGTTGTTAACTCTTCACCTGTCACATCGTCACGGTTTTCAACTTTAGGTGGATTAAATTTAATGTGATAAACACGACCTGATGGCGCATGCACTCGACGGCCAACAATACGTTCAACAATAATTTCATCAGGTACAGCAAATTCCAGTACGAAATCAACATTGATACCCGCTTCTTTCATTGCATCAGCTTGTGGAATTGTTCTTGGGAACCCATCCAACAAGAAACCATTACGGCAATCGTCTTGTTTGATACGCTCTTTCACTAATGCTATTACTAATTCATCAGTCACTAATTGACCGTTATCCATCAATGCTTTTGCTTTCAGTCCTAATTCCGTACCTGCGCTAACCGCAGCACGTAACATATCACCAGTTGAAATCTGTGGGATACCATAGTTTTCTTTAATGAATTGAGCCTGAGTGCCTTTACCAGCGCCTGGAGCGCCTAGTAGAATGATACGCATCGCGTAAATCCCCTTGCATTTAATTTTTTATAGTTAAACTCGAAAACGCATTACCATACCATTTTGTGAGGTCATCGCTCAAGAAATCACGTTATCGATTGCACTTTATTTTTATCGCAAAAGAAAAAAACCACGCTCTCTTGCGCAAAGAACGTGGTTTAAATGATTGAAAACGAATATGGTTACGCGTTTTTAGCTAATAGTTGATTCACTAAACGAATAAACTGGTTTGGATCTTCTAAAGTTCCTCTTTCAGCAAATAGCGCTTGATCGAGTAATAAATTGATCCAATCCGCGAACTGTGTTTCATCAGTCAACTCAGCCGTTTGTTTGACTAATGGATGGTTAGGGTTTAACTCAAAGTTGTATTTAACTTCGGGTACTTGTTGACCTGCAGCCGCAAAAAGTTTTGCCATTTGCGTACTCATTTCATCCGCACCAGTAGTAACAATAGCAGGCGTGTCTGTTAAACGATGAGTTAATTTCACCTCTTTAACTTTATCACCTAGTAAGGTTTTTACACGCTCAACAAAAGGCGCCAGTTGTTTATCTGTCTCCTCCTGCTGCGCTTGTTTCTCTTCATCAGCCAGTTTATCTAAAGATTCATCTGCTTTGCTTACAGATTGGAATGATTTACCATCGAACTCAGTGAGATAGTTCATCATCCACTCATCAATACGATCGGATAGCAGTAGAACTTCAATACCTTTTTTACGGAATAATTCTAGATGAGGGCTATTTTTGGCCGCAGCATAGCTATCAGCAGTGATATAATAGATTTTATCCTGACCTTCAACCATACGACTCACGTAATCTGCCAATGAAACAGTTTGTGCATCGCTGTCATTATGAGTAGAAGCAAAGCGCAGTAATTTAGCAATGGCTTCAATATTAGCGTGATCTTCTGCAGGACCTTCTTTTAACACTAAACCGAACTCTTTCCAGAAAGTTTGATACTCTTCAGGATTATTGTCAGCCAGTTTCTGTAACATTTGTAATGCACGTTTAGTTAATGCGCTACGTAAATTACGTGTCACAGAGCTATCTTGTAAGATCTCACGAGAAACGTTCAACGGTAAATCGTTAGAATCGACTAATCCGCGGATAAAACGCAAATAGTTAGGCATAAACTGTTCAGCTTCGTCCATAATAAAGACGCGCTGTACATACAGTTTTAAACCATGTTGATGTTCACGGTTCCATAAATCCCAAGGTGCTTTAGAAGGAACATACAGCAGGCTGGTGTACTCTTGTTTACCTTCAACCCGGTTATGTGCCCAGCACAGCGGATCAGCAAAATCATGAGAAAGATGCTTATAAAATTCTTTATATTCATCATCACTGATTTCTGACTTATTACGCGTCCATAACGCTTGAGCTTTATTTATTTTTTCCCATGTAACAGTGCCGTCTTCTTCATTTTTAGTTTCTATTTCGACAGGTAGGGAAATATGATCAGAGTATTTGCTGATAATACTACGCAGACGCCAATCATCTAAATATTCGTCTTCACCTTCACGTAGATGCAGGGTAATTTCGGTACCACGATCCGCTTTTTCAATATCAGCAACCGTATAATCACCTTCACCTTGTGACTCCCAGAAAACACCTTTATCAGCAGGTTGCCCCGCGGCACGGGTACGTACCGTCACTTTGTCTGCCACAATAAATGCGGAATAAAAACCGACACCAAACTGACCAATTAATTGGCTATCTTTCGCTTGGTCTTGTCCAATAGACTCTAAAAATGCTTTAGTCCCTGATTTCGCAATAGTCCCTAAATTATCAATCACTTCATCGCGGGTCATACCTATGCCGTTATCACTGATAGTCAGTGTTCTTTTTTCTTTATCAGTGGCAATGCGGACATGAAGTTCACCCTCATTTTCATAAAGAGCTGCATCGGATAATGCACGAAAACGTAACTTATCCGCCGCATCCGATGCATTAGAAATCAATTCGCGAAGGAAAATTTCTTTATTAGAGTAAAGAGAATGGATCATTAATTGTAGAAGTTGCTTAACTTCAGACTGAAATCCTCTCGTTTCCTGATCTTTCATACTCATTTTTACCTCAATTTATCCTAATTTGGCGAAAAAAATCGATATGACTTAAAAGGTGGGGATAGTTAAGCAAGTTTCAAGGGAGTAGAGCTTAATAACATTAATAAAAATACTCAAACGCTATATAAAGAGGAAAATTCAATCACATAACCTCTAGAAATAACCGCCAAGGCAAGCATGATATAAAGCCATTGGCGGTATTTAGATCACCGCGATAAATGGTTATCACCATCATCGGCTAAAATCGCTTGTGCGCCTAAATTCGCCTCTTCAATAGCATGTTTTATGGAATCGGCATGAGCAAGCACCACGCCTAAACGACGATGTCCTGCGATTTCAGGTTTAGCAAATAAACGAATTTGTCGATTTGCCTTAAGCGCTTTTTCTAACCCCGTATAGACAATATTAGTACTAGACAACTCAGGTAAAATCACCGCGGAAGCACAAGCACCTAATTGGCGAATACCACCGATGGGATAGCCTAAAAAAGCACGCACATGGAGCGCAAATTCTGATAAATCTTGTGAAATTAAGGTAACAAGCCCTGTATCATGAGGACGCGGTGATACTTCATTAAAAAACACCTCATCACCTTGGATAAATAGTTCCACACCAAATAACCCATAACCGCCCAAATTCTCCACTACTTTACTAGCGATATGTTGTGCTTTGGCAAGGGCAATATCACTCATTTTTTGTGGTTGCCATGACGCACGATAATCGCCTTTTTCTTGCCGATGACCAATAGGCTCGCAAAAATGAATACCATCAACAGCACGAATCGTGAGTAATGTTATCTCAAAATCAAACGGGATCATCTTTTCAACAATCACTCGCCCTTGCCCTGCTCTTCCCCCTTCTTGAGAATAAGTCCATGCACTAGTGAGATCTTGCTCTGAACGAATAACACTTTGTCCTTTTCCAGATGAGCTCATCACCGGTTTTACAATGCAAGGAAAACCAATCTCAACCGCCGCTTTTCTAAAAGCCGCTTCATCATCAACAAATTGATAAGGAGAAGTCAGTAAGTGTAATGTTTCTGCAGCGAGACGGCGTATTCCTTCCCTATCCATAGTGAGTTTTACTGCACGGGCACAAGGTACAACTTTTTGATCATTATTTTCTAATTCGACTAATAATGAAGTAGCAATAGCTTCAATTTCAGGCACCAAAAAATCGGGTTTTTCTTGAGTTATAATCTGTTTTAATGCCTCGCTATCAAGCATATTGACGACATAATGGCGATGAGCAACATGCATTGCGATCAACCGCAATAGTCTCAATGCCAAGACGTTGGCATTCAATGATCACCTCTTTACCTAATTCGCCTGCACCTAATAACATCACTTTTGTGGCATTAGTGGTCAGAGCCGTTCCCAAAATGGTCATTTTCGATCCTTATCTCAGTCAGATAATACGCATTACGCAAACGTTTGTATTTAGTGGTAGCATAACGGAATTTAACAAAGAGAAAAATAGCCATAGTAAAATTTAAATACTTTATATTTTTTGGCTATGCTGACCTTTATGAATTTTTAAGGCATTAAGGCGCTTTCTAATCAGCGCAAAAATACAACACAATAGCCCTAACCAAATCAATGAAAAACTTACTCCTTTCACAGCATCAAATGCTTCATGGAATAGGAATACGGCCAGTAAAAACTGCATTGTCGGTTCAATATACTGTGCTAAACCAATAACGGTTAAGGTAGTTCTTTTGATTGCTGCGGTAAAAAACAGTAAAGGGAGAATAGTCACTGGCGCGGTTAAAATATAATAGAAACGAGTTAAATTGTCTGCAGAAGAAAACGTACTTTCATCTCGCATAATCAGCCAAATCATCGCCCCTATAGCGACCGGAATTAGCCACAAAGTTTCAATAAATAATGAAGTTATGACATCAAAACGAATAAATTTACGAATGAGTCCATAAATCGCAAATGCTCCTCCCATCACGAGTGCCAGTATGGGTAATTGACCATACATCCATAATTGATATCCCACTCCTGCACAAATTAATATTACCGCCCATTTTTCAGCAGGATTTAATTTCTCTTTAAGAAAGATAACGCCCAATACAATAGAAAAAAGTGGATTAATAAAATACCCCAGACTGGCGGCTAAGACTTGTTGATGCGTAAGTGCATAAGTAAAGGTGCACCAAGAGACTGCCATTGCTAATGAACTAAATAAACACATAAAAATAGAGCGTCTATCTTGGAGAACAGCACGCCAGCGAGTTCTATTTTTAATAAATAATCGAACCAGTAATAACAGGGGAATAGACCAAATAAGACGTTGTGCAAGTAACTCTAATGGTTGAGCACCGGGTAATAGCCGATAAAAAAGAGGGGTTATTCCCCATAAAATATAAGAGCAAATGGCTAATAAGACACCTGACTGAGCCCACATATGACTTTCCACCAATAGCGTTAAAGAGACCTTACTATCATACGCCGAAAACGAATCAAACAATATGATCATATCCGCTACTTATCAGCATCAAAGTAAGCGATTATCAAAATAAACCACTGAGTTAAACATAAAAAAAATCTCTATAAATAAAGTTGTATAAACCTTATTTATAGAGATCACAAAAAGACCAGAGCAAAGGGGAAAATAGGACTTACAAGCAAATAAACAAATAATTCATTAAAAAATATCTCGTACATGTAACGGCGGTTGTTTACTGACAAATTCACGCAATACTTTTCGGCTCGGTGCTGCAGCAATAGCGCCCTTTTTAGTGGTTGCTAATGCGCCACAGGCCGCGGCTTGCGTAATAATTTTTAATAAATATTGTTCATCATCAGCAAAACCATATTCTGCAACTGCGGCTAATAATCCAGACATAAAGGCATCACCTGCCCCTGTGGTATCAACACAATTGACGGTAAAGGCACTCAAGGCAACTTGTGTTGTAGGCGTCAACACTAAACATCCTTTAGAGCCTTGGGTGATCACTTTTAAACGAGCAGGATAATCAGCTAATTTTTTTAATGCATTTTCTAAGGTAATTTCCTGAGTCATCCAAGTCAGCTCATCTTCAGATAATTTCAAAATATCTGCTTTATGAGCATATTCATCGATGATCGCACGCATTTCTTCATGATCACGCCACATTTGGGGGCGTAAATTAATATCGAAACTCAATAAAGAGTCGCTATTTTTTACTTTACTAATAGCACTATCTAGCGTCGAGCGACAAATTGGGTTAACTAAAGCAAGTGAACAAAAATGTAAAATGTCTTTTTCAAATACAGGCAGTGATTTATTGGTAAGAAATTGATCAGCAGAGTCCGCAACTAAAAAAGTAAAATCTCGTTCGCCATTTTCTTGCAACGAAACTAAGACTGTACTGGTACGATGTAACTCATCAAATTCCATTGTGCTGGTGTCTACACCGAGATCAAATAAGGTTTTTTGCATAAAGTGACCGAATGCATCTTCACCGACCCGACCAATAAAGCCACTTTGCTGTCCTAATTTTGCAACACCTGCAGCGACATTCACTGGTGCTCCACCAGCACATGCTTCATATTGCATATTTTGCAGTGGAATTAGGTCAACAACCGCATCACCTAAAGACCAGACTTTCATAATCTCTCCTGAAGATAAGCCACTATTTTTATTCACTATATTGTATTTTTATCAGTATTAATAACTAAAAAAATAAAGATATTGCTCGAAAAAACATCCTGATAACGTTAACATAATGGTGTACAATAATAAAGATAAATTCAAACAACACGCTTTTTCACCCTAAATGTTATCGCTAATAAGGGTGACATATAGCTTACAGAATAACTGATAAAATCAGGATAATGAGATGAAGCAACGTTTAGAACAATCGACAACTGCCCTAAATGCCTTACAAAAAAAACGTGGAGAGCAATTTTATCCTCAATTCCATTTAGCCGCTCCTGCGGGATGGCTTAATGATCCTAATGGCCTTGTTTATCATAACGGCTTATATCATGCATTTTATCAACATCATCCTTTTTCTGAACTTTGGGGGCCGATGCATTGGGGACATGCTACCAGCAAAGATATGATCCACTGGCAACATCAGCCAATCGCCCTTGCTCCGGGTAATGAGTATGATAAAAGTGGTTGTTTTTCCGGATCTGCGGTAAGTCATGAAGGTAAATTATACCTCTTTTATACCGGCCATAACTGGTTAGCAGAAGAAGGCGATGACAGCCAAATTTACCAAGCACAATGTGTGGCAGTCAGTGAAGATGGGATCCATTTTGAAAAGAAAGGCATTATTTTACCACCACCACAAGGATATATGCACTTTCGTGATCCGAAGGTTTGGTTTCAAGAAGGAAAATGGTGGATGGTAGTCGGTGCCCGCGATGAAAAAGACCAAGGCCAAGTGTTACTTTTCTCCAATGACACCCTATTTGAAGAAGGGAAACAATGGCGTTCGGAGTACAAGGTATTAGGCAAAACCGATGATAAAAACGTCTACATGTGGGAATGCCCTGACTTTTTTCCTATCAGTGATGATAACGAATTTGCTCTTGTTTTTTCACCACAAGGAAAACGCGCTGAAGGTTATCAATACCGTAATCTGTTTCAAACCGGTGCACTGATCGGTCAGTGGTCACCAAAACAACCTTTTATCATACATGGTCATTTTACTGAGCTTGATAATGGTCATGACTATTATGCTCCACAATCTTTTGTTACTGCTGATGGTCGCCGTGTTTCTATGGGATGGATGGATATGTGGAACTCCCCTATGCCTTCACAACAGGAGTTTTGGGCTGGTTGTTTCACGCTTCCTCGTGAAATTAACTTTGATAAAAGGGCAAACCGTTTACGTATGACCCCGATAAAAGAAGTTGAAAGTCTAAGGCAAACAAGAAATACGATAGAGATGACCACTCTCAATAACCAAGCGCTTAAATTACTCGATAAGACACCGGCTATTGAGTTAAATTTAACCTGGTCATTAGATAGTCAAGCGGAAAAATTTGGATTATGGCTAGGAAAAGGTTTAGAGATATTTGTTGATAATCAATCAAATCGCTTTGTGATCCGCCGCCATTATCCACAATATAATATCAGTGGCTCACGTAGTACACCGTTACCAGTAGGGAGCGAAATTAACTTACGTATATTTATTGATCGCTCATCAATAGAGGTTTTTATCAATCACGGAGAGCTGACCTTTAGTAGCCGTTATTATGCAGATGAAAATGATCGCGATTTATCGCTATTTGCCACAGATGGCAGTGCCACATTAATCGCTGGCGAATATTGGACACTATCAACGATAAGTTAAGCGTTGTGATGTTTCTATACTCTCTAACGGAAAAGAGAGTCTCGTTACAGAGACTCTCGTTCAATTAACTGACAGGGGACTTGTACTGTTTCATTATGATTACGCTCTTGAATAATATGTAATGTTGCTTCTTTGCCTAAGTCATAATGTGGCAACTGTACTGTGGTGAGTGGCGGATAGAATAACTCCCCCGTTCCTATCATATTGTCATAGCCTAATACAGCCACTTGCTCAGGGATACGTAATCCCATTGACAGTAAAACTTGATAAGCTAAAAATGCGATACGATCATTACCACAGATTAAAATATCAAAATCTGCTTTTTGCTGACGACAGTGTTGTTGTAACAATCCAATCACATCACGGTAATGTTCATCGCCAAATAACATCGTGTATTGACGCAATGATGACAAAGGTAAGCCGGCATCTTGCCAAGCATCTTCGACCGCTTTACGGCGAATAGGACCTGCAACGGTATCTTCGGGTAGATAAAAACATAACGGATGCCGATAACCTTTTTCAATCACGTGTTTTATCGCAAAATATTGTCCGTGATAATCATCAGGAATATAGGTTGGAAAAGTTTGATCTTTAGCTAGGCAGTTGGCAAGTACCACATTTTTATCACGTAACTTTTCATGTACCGTGATTTCTCGCAATCCCATTGTGGTATAGATGATACCATCTGGACGTTGAGCTAACAGTTGCCAAATGGCTTGATCATACCCCTCTTGTTCAGTGAGGTTTACAACAAATGAGCTCCAGCCAAACTGACGAGCGGTACGCTCGATGGATAAAATCATTTCCACGGAAAAAGGGGTCGTTGCGGTATCAATACCAAGCACACCGATCGATGAGACCTTAGTCCCTTGACCTCGAATTTTTCGCGCTGAAAAATCGGGCACATAATTCAGTTCTTCGATTGCACGTTGGACTTGTTTCAACGTATCTGGTTTTAATAACTCAGGGTTATTAATCGCTCTTGAGACTGTCATCAAAGAAACAGATGCAAGTCGAGCAACATCTTTCAGTGACGCCATAATATTGGCTCGATTGGGTTGTTAAGTAAGGCAATTATAAATAATGCCCTATTTTACAATAAGTAAAGAGAGAAATCCACATTCTCAAGACCATACAAATATAAGTATGACAAATTATTTTAGTTAATAAACTAATCAAAAAACAATTATCAATATTAATTATACTCACACTAGATGTTTAATATAGTTAAAAACACTTACGATAAAAAACTTAGTTACAATTAATAACAGTTATATGAACTTCGTTTATAGAAGAAAAATATCTTTAACGATAAAATAGAAATATTGAAACAAAACAAAGTTCTGATATTTTATCTATAATATAATGAAAAAAATTAATGCCTTTTTATTTAATATATCCTTATTATGGCTCCGTTACGTGAATACTACTCTACACAGAAAATTTATAAATTAGTCAAATTTCGTTACTCATTTACTCTTGATTAAGAGAGGAATAAAACTGGGAGCAACATATGGAATCGATAATCCATCTGATCACTTTCGAAGATGACAGCACTAAAGTTCAACTTAAAGCAGTGCTTTCTTCTTTAGCGGCAAATGTGAAAACCTATTCAAATGAACAGGCGTTTTTAAAGTACTATTTTTCATCAACTAAAGGGACTCATAAAGAGTGCATCATAATTAACACTAAAAGTAGTGCATCGCCATCAATTGCGTTGGTAAAAGAGTTAAACAAATTAAAGAATATCATTCCTGTTATAATTATTTCGGGAGATGCATCGATAGAAAGTTGCCGTAACGCATTTAAAGCAGGGGCTTTCGAATATTTAACTCGCCCTTTAAACGTCAATGAGCTTCTTAATATTGTGTCAGAATCTTTTTTACACTATGAAAGTGAGGTTGAGCAATTCAGAACCTATATTTCTTTAAAAGATAAGTTTAGTAAACTATCAAATAGAGAAAAAGAGGTAATGGAGATGATCCTTGAAGGTAACACCAGTAAAGAGGCAGCCGAAAAGCTCTCTTTATCACCAAGAACAGTGGAAGTTCATCGTTCGAACATGTATACAAAACTAAAAATAAGATCACTACCACAACTAGTGCAAGAATATGATTTCTTTAAAAAATATGACTTAAGAACCAATTAGATTTAGCCCGTATATCTTCTTTATCATTAGATGATATCCAGCGCTTGTATAACAGCTTAATCGACTTTCGTTTCATTATTATTTATTAATGAGAGTAAACTGTATTGTAAAAATATTCTATTTTTGATGAATAAGTATTGAATATGGAAATAATAAATATACTAAGCTCCATTCTGCAACAGAAGGGAAGGCTATCCTATTTTGACGCCTCCCTTTCATAAGTCATACAAACACTCCAATCTCTAACCTGAACAATTAGTATATTTTATTTTTATAATCGCTATTATTAATAACGCACTCCCTATTCATTGTTAATAATGGCGAAACGATAAAATAAATACTATTTAATTTGACATAAATCATTTTTCACCTCTTACAGACATAACTACTATTGACAATCAATTTCTGATTTATTTTCTTATTTTTTAACTAAAAATATTGCTGATTAAAAAAGAACAAAAAAGGAATCGCTGTCTCTTTTTTTATGTCTAGATAAAGTACAGTAATTGTCTAGTGACTTTAAATTAATCTATATTTACCTTATAGAAAAAATAATTAAAATAACAAAAAAATCATAAACAACCTCATAAAATAGCTGATGGATATCATAACTCTGGTTCTTTTTAGTCTATTATTTAGAAATTAATTCTCTTTATTGTTGAGCTATTTTAATATATAACAAATTTTTTCTACTCACCTACATCATAATAAGAATATCATTTTAGGAAAAAATGATTACGTAAAAACAACTAAACGAAAATAAGTATTAACACCTAAAGAATAAGTATTTTTTGTCGATTGAATATTTATCCTAGCTTAATCAATTAGCCTACTTTTTTATTCACTTATAAAATTTATTAGATAATCTTATAATTTGATCTTCATTTTCTTTTTACTTAAACGTATTATGCTAATACCTTGTGTACTCACTAATATTTTTTTGTAAAAAAAATGAATAATGAAGAAAAAAATCGTCGTCCTATAAAAGCAAGACAAACCAACTGGGCAACTCGCTGTAGTCGCTGGCTGCAAAGCAAAGGCGCTACCCCCAATGGGATCTCTTTATTTAGTATCCTATTCGCTGCTATCTCCGGTTTGTTTCTCTACTTTGCTCTCGCTCACTCCCAAGGCCTACTTCAATCAATCCTTCTTATTTTAGGTGCATTAGCTATCCAGGGTAGACTTATCTGTAACCTACTCGATGGTATGGTCGCAGTTGAAGGTGGATTAAAAAGTCCTGCTGGTGCCGTTTATAACGAACTACCAGACCGAATAGCTGATACATTGATTATTATTGGTGTAGGTTATGGTTTATCCATCACTTTTCCTATCGCTATTACCTTAGGCTGGGTAGCTGCTTTCTTTGCGGTAATGACAGCTTATATCCGTGTATTAGGTGGTAGTTGTGGGTTAGAACAGCGTTTTACGGGGCCAATGGCCAAGCAACATAGAATGGCATTATTAACCGGTATTGCCATTATCTCTGCATTTATTCCCGCTGAATGGGGAGCATGGCTCTGTTTAGTCTCCCTGTGGATCATTATCTTCGGCTCTGTACTTACTACCATTTTGAGAACTCGCCAAATTTTACGCGATTTAACACAAGGAGTTGATGAATGAAAAATGGCAAACTCTCTTTCGATGCAAAAATCATATCATCAGTCTTAGTCTCTATCTGCCGTTTTTTAACCGGGATCAGAGCCAAACAAATATCTCCGATTGAGAAAGATAAACCTTGTATTTATTACGCAAATCACTCCAGTCATCTAGATGGTTTAGTTATTTGGTCTTCACTTGCCCCCCATATTCGCCCATTTGTGCACCCTGTTGCTGCAGAAGATTATTGGAATAAAAACCGTTTACGTCGTTATCTTTCTCGTTGTATCTTTCGTGCAGTTTTGATCCCTCGCCACGCGAATAAAACAAATGTTACTGAAGGAAATGGTGAAACAACAACTGCACCTCAGAAAGTAAATGCTCTTACACTGATGCAGGCTGTTTTAGATAAAGGTGAATCGCTAATTATTTTTCCTGAAGGAACAAGAGGTAACGGTGAGTCTATTCAGGATTTTAAAGCCGGTCTTTGGCATTTGTCCCGTAACAATCCACAGGTTCAATTAGTCCCTATCTATCTTGAAAACTTAAACCGCGTACTTCCTAAAGGCTCTCGGCTTGTCGTTCCTATCATTTGTAGTGCCACATTTGGCCCGCCTATTGAGCCGACACATGAAAATGAAGATAAGACTGAATTTCTATTAAGAGCCAAAAGTGCGTTAGAGGAGTTACATCATGGATAGTATCAACAATGAAATTCTCTGGATCTTTATCGGGCTATTCTCCTTTTTAATTATTGCCAGTATTATTGGTGCGATCCTTGCGGCACTCAAAGGTCCTACCTCAACCATTACCAATCTTAATTCTCGAATTAAAGCTTGGTGGATCATGTGTATCATTTCTGCCGTCGCTATTAGTATTGGAACAATAGGCTCAGTTATCCTCTTCGCCTTAATTTCATGGCTTGCATTACGTGAATTGGTTACATTAACCCCGACTCATCGAGGTGATCACGAAGCACTTTTTTGGTGTTTCTTTGTCGTGCTGCCTATCCAATATATTCTCGTCGGTGTGCAATGGTATAATTTGCTAGCCATCTTTATTCCGGTTTATGCCTTCTTATTAATTCCAACACGTATGGCGCTTTCCGGAGATACTCATCACTTTCTCGAACGCATGGCAAAAGTGCAATGGAGTGTCATGATAGCTATCTATTGCCTTAGCTATGCTCCAGCATTATTAATGTTACCGATAGAAGGCTTTGAAGGACGTAATATTAACTTATTACTGTTTTTGATGATCGTGGTACAGACTTCTGATGTTTTACAATATGTGTTTGGTAAACTATTTGGCAAACATCCTATCGTACCGAAATTAAGTCCTAATAAAACCATCGAAGGTTTCTTTGGCGGCATTATTTCAGCAAGCCTTATAGGGATGATGTTATGGTGGGCAACGCCTTTCACATGGTGGGCTGCTTTTTTACTCTCTTTAGTCATCACACTCGCAGGCTTTGCTGGCGGTTTATGTATGTCAGCCATAAAAAGAGATAGTGGCGTAAAAGATTTCGGTACTATGATTGAAGGCCACGGCGGTATGATGGATAGAATGGATTCTCTGTGCTTTGCCGCCCCTATTTTCTTCCACGTTATTCGCTATTTCTACGTGTAATTTCCTTTTGAATAAATGCTGGTGATCTGCAAAATTATTACCAGCATTTCTATAAATAAATCATCAAGTTATTATCGTCAATGTAATTAATCGCTTGTTTTAACTCAATTAAAAATACCTATATTTAAGCTTTATTTTTATAAATCAACATATTAAATAAGAATAATCCCATACTCGAAATCCGACCACTTCTTTTTTTAACTTATAGTCATAGATCACATTATTACTATCTTTTAATCTAGCGTTTCCTTTTTATTTTTTTGTAGATAATTATGATCACTTGGTTACTTCTTGCTTTATCTTTATTGTTATTAGGGTTCCATCGCAAACTTGCACTTACTACTTTAGCTATAACCACCATTAGCGCATTTATAACAGGTGTTATCACTTGGTATGTACTTCCGGTTATATTGAGCTTAATTTTACTCTCTTATGCATATCGCCATTACAAAACAAATCGTCTTATTGCCACTATTGTTATTCTTGCATTTATCGCCATTATTGTTGGGTTAACTTTTCATTTTATTCCTGGTTTTAATAACTTACGCTACATTAAACATGTTCCATTAGGGCAATATAGCCCCCCTTTCTCTTTTTATTTCAATGCCGATAAAGCAGTAATCCCTTTTATTTTAATGATTTTTATTCCTACATTATTTAAAACAGAACCAGTAAAAAAAGCCAATAAATATCAATGGTTTTTACTGGCTATGGCGATCCCCGCACTGTTATTATTCGCAATGGCATTGGGTGGACTCGCTATTGAATTACATTTGCCACAATGGCTACCCGCCTTTATGTTAGCAAATATTTTCTTTGTCTCTCTTGCTGAAGAAGCACTATTTAGAGGAGCCATACAGCAAAGTCTATCTCGCTATTTGTCTCCCTATCTTGCGCTATTTATTACCGCTATTTTATTTGGTTTAGTCCATTTTGCCGGGGGGATATTACTCATTATCTTCGCCTCATTGGCAGGTATTATTTATGGCTTAGCGTGGATGTGGAGCGGTAGACTTTGGGTTGCTACACTCTTTCATTTTGCATTGAATCTCACTCACCTGCTCTTTTTCACTTATCCTTTTAAAATCGCGTAAGTGCTATATTATTCTGCTGTATTTTAAGTTTTAGTATTCCAGCCTCTTTACTCGTTTAATACTGATACGAGTAAAGAGGATAGGTGAAACGTGAAAGCAGTCACACTATTAACTTATCGATCATCTTAATTTTCCCATCATTAGCTGAAATTTTTTGTTAGTATGCCCTTTATCGCTTATCTATAAATAACAAAAATTTTATACAACATAAAATAACAAATAAGCCAAAATAACAGCGATTAACAGCATAAAAAATACCCACTATTGCATTGTGATAGGTATCCATCACACAAAAATAGATTATTTTTACCATACACATTATGTGACTTTTACCTCTTTCACATCAGGAAAAAGAATATGTTAGACCAAGAGATGATCCGTACTTTTATTCAAGTAGCAGATTGCCAAAGCTTTACTAAAGCGGCGGAGATGTTACACAAAACATCTGCGGCCATCAGTTATCGGATCAAAACCCTAGAAGAGAATATTGGTACACAGTTGTTTAATCGTACGACAAGAACCGTCACATTAACGCCGGCAGGTGAATATTTATTAGAGAAATGTCGCCAGTGGATTGTTTGGCTTGAATCAATGCCTATCGAGCTACAGCAGATGAATGCGGGAGTTGAGCACCAAGTTAATATTGTTATTAATAACTTACTCTATGATCGTACCGCCGTGGCCAGTATGTTAGCCTGCCTGCACCAGCGTTTTCCTTCTACCCAATTTCATATTACTCGACAAGTTTATATGGGAGTATGGGACGCGTTAATTAATGAAGATTACCATTTTGCCATTGGTGTCACAGGTAATGAATCACTGAAAAATAATATTAATATTTGTGCTATGGGGGAAATTCAATGGCAATTTGTCGTAGCACCAAATCATCCATTAGCCAATGTTAGTGGGGTATTAAGTGATGATCAAATGCGGATATACTCTGCCGTCAATGTTGAAGATACTTCACGCCATCTTTCCAAACGCACCGCTTGGCGTCTATCTGGACAACATGAAATTAAAGTGCCTGATTTACATACTAAACTAGCATGTCATTTAAAAGGAGTCGGGATCGGTTTTTTACCATTAAGTCTATGTAAACCACTGATTGATAGTGGACAACTTATTGCAAAGGAAGTGAAAAATCGTCGCCATAATTCTCCTCTATCACTAGCTTGGTGCGAAGATAAAAAAGGTGCCGTTGTCAGCTATCTGGTTGATTTGTTCCGACAAGGGCATCCCAGTGTGCAATCTTTTTACGATCCCCTTAACTAAAAAAGGCAAACCGAAGTTTGCCCTTGTTGATAACATTAAACTTAATGCGTTAGTTGGTCGCTGTGGCGTCAGGATTTTCTTTAATAAATAAGCTTGCCACAATACCTATGCAAATCAGGATAGCAGCAAAATAGAAGCCGGAATCCATACTTCCTGTTTTATCTGATAAAAAACCCGTTAATGTAGGGGCAAATACTGAACCTAGCATACCAATACAGTTATACACACCAAAAGATGTCCCTAATGCATGGCGTGGTGAATTATCTGCCACTACCGCCACTAATACTGGATTAGTACTAATTTTCCCTACGATCCCGTATAAGATCAGTGCACCAATCAGTACCGGCATAGAATCTGACATAGGTACAGCAAGAATAGCCACTAAAGATAACGGTAACATAATTAATAGCACAGGCTTACGACGGCCTAATTTATCAGAGAACCAGCTAAATAAGAGTGAGCCAGGAATAGCAAACCAAGGCATGAGTGATGCAATGGTAGAAATCTGTGTTCCTGTAATACCACGCTCGGTTTCAAGATAATAGGGTAACCAAGTGACTAAAACAAAGAACCCATAGATTGAACAGAAGATAGTAATATAAGCAAGGTTAATATTACGGTTACCAAATAAATCTTTAAATGTCAGTTTTGTTTTCTGTTTTGGTGCATCAGGAGCCGTATCCGTAGCTTTCGTTTTAGGTTTATCTTTTATTATCCATAACATCATCAAACCAATGATAATAATAGGCACCCCAATAATATAGAATGGTGCACGCCAGCTCATCCCCATCTCACCGACAGAAATACTAGAGATGTAGTAACCGATGGATAAACCAAACGCCATACCACTATTGATAATGGCACTACCTAGCGTAATACGATGTTTTGGAATAGCTTCTGAAGATAAACCATATTGTGGACCATAATAGAATCCTTGGAATACCCCGACCATCACCCATGCAAACATAAAGGTGACATAAGTTGGCATCATCCCTGCGATAATGGTAAATCCACCAAAGAGCACAACCCCCGTGACTAAGACTTTTTTCTTACCTAAATAGTCACCAATTATGCCTGATGGAATGTTCAGTGCTGTATAACCAATAAAGAAAATACTCATAATTGAGCCAAGTTGCGCTTTGGTAAGATCAAACTCAGCACCAATATTCACCATTAAAGGACCGACAATGGCACGGCTACCATACAGTGCAATCCAACCAAAAAAGAAAATAATCGTCAGCTTGACCCAATAAGGGACTTTGCCTTTACTCTCATTCACTTGTGCATCGTTCATAATGACGCTCCTGACAGAATGTTATTAAGACTTATAAATTAAAGTGCCAGACTGACCTTCAATAACCTGTTGAATGTTTTGTAATGCGCCAATATGAGCTTGTTGTCCTGTGGCATTTACAAAATCACTGACAGCCATGATTTTTGGTCCCATTGCGCCATCAGCGACTGCCATTGGTGCAAGTTCTTCTGGTGTTGCTTCACGAATAGCAGCTTGTTCTGGTGTTCCCCAATTTTTATAAATGGCATCAGCCTCTGTTAAAATAACAAAGTGCTCTGCATTTAACTCACGAGAAATTAAAGCTGCTGTTAAATCTTTATCTATAACGGCTTCACTACCAATAAATTCATTATTTATATTATTAACTGGAATACCTCCTCCACCGCCACAAATAACAATATGACCTTTATCTAATAAAAGCTTTACTGCCTCTATATCAATTATTTTTTGAGGTGCTGGTGAAGGTACGACACGGCGATAATATTGCCCATCTTTTTTAAATGTCCATTGATATTTATTTATTAATTCTTCTTTTTCTGCTTCCTCATAAATAGGGCCAATAAATTTACTCGGTTCTCTAAAAGCCTCATCATTAATATCAACAGAAACACGAGTCATTACTGTAGTAATTGCTTGCGTAGGATTATTTTGGTTGATTTTCTGCATCATCATATAACCAATCATCCCCTGGCTTTCAGCGACCAAGATATCCAACGGATAGGCTGGAACCGCTTGATAAGCAAGATTTTGTAATGCTAACAACCCAACCTGAGGCCCATTACCATGTACTAAAACAACACGGTACTCTTGCGCTAATTTATTAATTGTCTCTGACATTAATTCAATATTTTTATATTGATTTTCAGCAGATAAAATTTCGCCACGCTGTAATAATGCATTTCCGCCTAAAGCAATAACAATTGTTTTCATAATTATCCGTTTCCGAACGTTTATAATTTCTTTTTAATAAAAAAGATTAATCTATACGCTGTTGTTGTTTAATTTGATAACCAATCCATAATCCCAGTAAAGTATCTGCACCGGAATGATGACCGATAGAGAGTATTTCCAACATATCTTTAAAAATAATCTCTTTATTTTTTATTTTTTTACCTAGTTGAATAAGATAGGTAGAAAATATTCCCCGTGTGGCGTATTCCAAATAATGTTGACTCACGATCGTAGTTAATGACGATAATGGTGGTGTTTCATTAAAAAAATGTTCAATCGATTTTTCTGGCTGTGCTAAATAATGCGCAAATAACATTCCCACCAGCATATCATCTGAACTCGGTGTTAACCCTGGACCTTTACCAATAAACATCGCCCAATTAACCGCTTTTCCAGACAATTGATGATAAAATAACTTTGTTAATAACTTAATTTCATCAAGTCGGGCGATTTGACGATAGTTTTTTAATGGCCCATAGAGTCCAGTCGCTATCACCGGAGATAATAGAGAAAAAAAACTCTCTAACCATCGTAAATCTAATGTCGCTTTATCTTGTAAACGCAAATTTTCACTATCACCGGCAATCAATGTCATATTATCTGCGATTGCGATTTGATTGTTTTTCATCCGCATTTTCAAAGTGGGATGACACTGCTTAGCCAGAGAATCAAAATCGGCTTGTTTCAGTAGCCACCCCATCGGGCTTAATCCTCTTCCTTGACGATGAAAAGTGATTAAGCGTTGCTGAGGGCAAATAAAATTCAAAGCATGTTCATAAATGCCGACACATTTAAACTCACCTTCAAAAGCAAAGATATGCTGACTGGTTTGAAGTGCTTGAATTTGCATATTGCCCCCTGACGACCGTGTTATTACAAAACGTGATTAAGCTTCAATGCCTAATTCTTCTGCCAGTGCCACTATCGCTTTTTCAAAACAGCCTAAAGGTGCACGTACCGTTCCTGCGCCAATTTGCCCAACCCCCGGCTCTTTATGAGCAATACCCGTATTAATTAGCGGTGTAATACCCGTTTCAACAACTCGACGAGCATCTAAACCTAAACACGCACCTTGGAAATCCCAAGTCGGTATTTGTAGCATCATATTACGAGCAAGGTAGATTTCAGCCATCTCTTCTGTCACTTCACGTGCTGCATCCATACCACCCGATGCCCCGACAAAGCGGGTTACTCCCGGAGCTGCAACCATTGCCGCACCACCAATACCGAAAGTTTCAGTAATAGCACTATCACCAATATCAGGGTTGGCATCTGCTTGGCTAAAACCAGAGAAGAATAATCCTTGTGGCGTATTAACAGGTGCTGTAAACCATTGATCACCCATACCACTTATTTTGATGCCAAAATTACTACCATTACGCGTCATTACCGTCACAATCGTACCTTGCTTAATTTGTGCTCCTGCGTCCATCGCAGCTTTACAATAAGCCATGGCTAAATTAAGGAAGAATTGGTCAGTAATACTGAGGAATTTGGTCACTTTGGTTATCTCAGCCGCATCTAAATCCAATGTGCTAAGAATTGGCGCCAGCTCTCGTAACAATAGTGCAGAAGCTGCAATATTACGTTGGTGGAATTCATCCCCCATCGTAATGGCTTGACCCATAATTGCCGTAAGGTCTATCCCATTCTCAATGGTGGCTAAAGCTGCTTTTAATACTGGAGCTAAGCTATTACGCATCCAATGCAAACGTTCTTGTACATCAGGACCATAAGCACCAAAACGCATCACTTTACCAATACCTTCGTTCATATTGCAGTAAGCATAGTTACCGTGAACATGGTTTTTAATCACTAGCATTGGCATATGAGCAGAAGTAATACCGCCCATCGGCCCTACGGCATTGACATTATGGCAAGGAATAAACTCAATCTCTCCCGCCTCTAACATAGCCAAGGCTTGCGCTTCATTTTCAGCCCAACCTTCAAATAAGCTAGCACCAATACAGGCGCCACGGACAGGGCCACTCATTTCTTGCCAAGTTACAGGAGGTCCTGCATGCAGTAATTTTTTTCCTGTTGCTAAAGTTGGCACTACTTCTTTTGCTAAACTCACATCACACCAGTGAGGACGGGCTTCACGGATACGTTCGATAACTGCTTCATTCGCTTGTTCGATAGTTGAGTACATATCTGCAATTCCTTATTTCAATTTCTTTAATATTTCAGCCAGTTTTTTATTACCACCTGCGACAGGTGCCCATTGATAATGAACAACAGGCGTACCACTGGATTGCAGATCGTCAGCAAAACTGCGTAATCCGGCGTTGATCACGGAGATCCCATTTAAAAGTGGTGAAATTTCAGCAGCGGCTTCTACTGGATGTGGCTGGATTAATTCTTTGGCTAACAGTACGACTTCTGGCAAGGTATCCATCACAATAATACCTGCATCTTGTAGCTGTTTTTGTTGCTCACTACGGTTTTGAGGATCTTCCTGCGTACCGGTAATAGTGGCGATAGTGATCAGTGGATTAGCTTCACCACGTTTTTCATTTAGTTTTTTAATTTCTTGAATTAATGCGCCTGCTGGATCTGACGTTGCACCATAACCAATCACAAAGTCGACCAGTAATACGCCAATATCATGCTTATTACTTAATTCACTAATAAATTTATTGCGAGTAGAAGGATCTATCATTGGATGGGGTTTGCCTTGGGTATAAAAATCATCGCCCATATCAATAATTTTATGCCCTTGTGCATCGAGCATCGTACCTTGCTTATGTTCGTTATCTACCGCCACATTGAGTTGCTCAGATAACAACATCGCGCATTCTGCCGCTAATGTTCCACCCGCATATAATCCAATAATCTTTTTACCTGCCACTTTGGGTAACTGAGCAGCACTATCTTCAACACGTGCTAACGTAGCCGCAATACGCGCCGTTTCGTCTAAGGTGCGAGTAAAATAGATATTATCGTCTTGATATTTCTCTGGTGTTGTTCCTAAGAATTGCGCCACTATCGGTTTATTATGACGCTTCATTTCTGCAATAATTTTTTCACGTACTGCCGGGGCGGGAGGTTTAGAAACAAAAGCAATCACACGGGTTTGAGGATCTGCCGCCAGCATATTGATAGCCGTGATAGCACTAATACCACCAATTTGCTCGCTGAGATCTCGTCCCCCTAGGCCTATTGCATGAGAAACCCCTTGGCGTTGTAATACAATTTGTGAGGTGATCTCTTGAATTCCTGTCCCTGATGCACCAACGATACCAATAGAGCCTTTCGGTGCAATGTTAGCAAAGGCTAAAGGTGCGCCAGCAATATTTGCCGTACCACAGTCAGGCCCCATGACTATCAATCCGTTAGCGGCGGCTTTTTCTTTTAATGCTTTTTCATCAGCAATAGAGACGTTATCGGAAAATAGCATCACATTACAGCCATCTTCTAATCCCGTATCAGCTAATTCTGCCGCATACTCACCGGCAATAGAAATAAGCAACATATTAGCGTTAGGACTTTTTTGTTTAGCCGTACGCCAGCTACGTACAGTGGTTAATTTATTACCACTTTTTTGACCATTAGCAATATCAGCTAAGGCTTCTTCTAACGCACTGGAGATAGTCTCGATAATAGCGGGATCGTCTGATTCAGCTTTAATCGAAACACAGATATCATTCGGTGTCGCTTCGTTAAAAATGTCATGCCAAAAACCGGTGACATCAAGGAGAGATTTATTCGCTGGTGTTCCCATCATGACGGAAATTTCTTCCACCTCAGGGGCTTCACTTAATTTTCGGGAAATTATCATCAGGCTGACGGAATCCTGAAAGCTCCCTTTTTTAATAAAAGCATGGATCATTATAATATCCTTAACGCATTTAATATATGTAACTGCACATATCTAGTTGCATTTCGTTTTTTTGATAATAAGAAGCCTATTTACTTAATAGCTTAAGTAATATAAATAAAATTCGAGATAGACATGTTTGAAACTCTGTATACAAACATACTGAATAAATATCAAAAAGTAGAGTGATTAAAGTCACAGTTATTTATTGTAAAAAATTTTTATTTAATCAGTCGCTATTTATTAAATAAATTATAATGAGTGGAATGAGTAAAAATAAAAACACCATATTGAGTAAATTAATTTATATAAAATAAATTAATCATATAATTATCCATACCAAATGGTATGACAAATCAAGGGATTTATAAGGAATTTAACAAACAAGTAACATAACGCAGTTAGCCGATATTATCAACAAATAAAAAGCACTTTATTAATAAATAAAGTACCTTAAATAATTTTCATATAAATAAACATAAGTCTACACTTTACTTTTACACCCTTGCTAAAAATAATATTATTGAAAAAAAGCAAAAATAATGCCTATAAAAATAATATTTATAGGCATTTTTAAATTAATAAGTTTTAAATAAATTCAAGAACAAATTAACGTTGTGAATCTAAAGTTTCATTATTCTTTATAACATCTTGAGCTTTACTATAACTTTCAATTAATAACTGATAAGCAGGGAATATTTGGGTATAAGCTTGAGCCCATTCAGCGGCATCTGCACGGTTCCAAGTTTTTTGCATTTCAGAAGCCACTGCTGCCGTATCCATAGGCACAACACCGGCTTGAACAATACGTGCTAAGGTAATTTCTTCTGCCATTTTGCTATACGTTCCTGATGCATCAATCACAGCAAAAACTTGATAACCTTCTGCAACAGCACTAATTGCTGGGAACGCCATGCAAACACTCGTAATAGTACCAGCAATAATTAATTGCTTTTTACCCGTTGCTTTCACTGCTTCAACAAACTCAGGGTTATCCCATGCGTTAATTTCACCTTTACGGGCAACATATTTAGCATGTGGTGCATTTTGATGAATTTCTGGAATTAATGGGCCATTAGGACCTTGAGGGACAGAAGCCGTTGTAATAACTGGTATCTTCGCTAATGTTGCCATTTTTGCTAATACTGCAGCACGAGCGCGTAATTCCGTCATTGGCATATCACCAACGGTTTGGAATAAACCACTTTGGTGATCGATCAATAACATAACAGCATCATCTGGATTAATAACTGGACGTTGACCATTGAAATTTGCAGGAGTACTCATTTATTTATTCCTTCTAATTAACAAAAACGATTATTAACAATATGAAGAAGATATAAGGAAATAGCGTTAATTATCTCCTCGCTCTCGATATAATTAACAATAGTCAATTAATTAAAAAGTCGGTAGTAGCAATAATGATAAACACTATTCTAAAAATAGAACACTGAAACACTTTTGTCATTGTTCTATTTTTAGAATAATGAAACCTATTTTCCCCTCTACTCAAATCAATATAGCTCATTAGAATACCACCTATAGAAATTTTATAGGAATATCATTATGAAAAAAGTTATTGGTGTTTATAAAGCGCCTCGTCAACATTGGGTCGGTGATGGCTTCCATGTACGCTCACTATTTAGTTATGGTGATCATGGTAAATATTTAAATCCATTTTTATTATTAGACAGAGCTGGCCCGACTGATTTTCCAGCCTCTCAAGGCCATAACCGTGGTGTAGGCGAACACCCTCACCGTGGGTTTGAGACTGTGACTATTGTCTATAAAGGGGAAGTGGCACATCACGATTCTACAGGTGAAGGAGGAGTGATTGGCCCTGGAGATGTACAATGGATGACCGCAGCATCAGGTATATTACATCAAGAGTATCACTCTGATGCCTTTAACCAAGCGGGAGGCATACTTGATATGGTGCAGTTATGGGTAAACCTCCCATCTCATGCTAAATCAGCGCCTGCTGGCTATCAGTTACTCAAAGAGAGTGCTATTCCAGTGCTTCCATTAGCGAATGATGCCGGACAACTGCGCGTGATTGCGGGGGAATATCATCAAACTCAAGGGGCGGCAAAAACCTTTTCACCTGTTGACGTTTGGGATATTCAATTGAAAAGTGGTAAATCTACGACCTTACCAAGTAAAAAAGATCGCTATGTGGGATTAGTGATACTCCATGGTAGCGCCTATCTTGATAGCCAAACTCAATTAAATACGGGCGATTTGGTTATTTTAGATAATCAAGGTGGCTCAATTAATCTTGAAGCCATTGAAGATGCGGTTGTGTTATATCTTAGCGGAGAGCCAATTAATGAGCCTGTAGTTGGTTATGGTCCATTTGTGATGAACAGCAAAGATGAAATTAGGCAAGCTATTGATGACTTTAACCAAGGTAAATTTGGTCGTATCCCAAACGAAATATGATTAATACTCTCCTTGCTCTATAACTTTTATAACAAACGGCTGCTCACTTAGAGCAGTCGTTTGTATCTATTTTTTACTCTTTATATGGAGCCATATTCTGCGCTAAATAATCTAATAACACTTGAATAGCGGGTAATAAACCTTTTCGTGACGGATACACGGCATGAATAACATCTTTAGGAAAACGCCACTGTGGTAAGACTTCCACCAAAGAGCCATCTGCTAACTCTTTCTCTACGACACTCAATGGTAAACGCGTGATCCCAAGTCCCTTTAATGTTGCTTTATATAAGGTCATCACATCCGTTGTCGCTAATTTAGGTGTAACATGTTGCGTTGAAACGGTACCATCATTATGGGTAAGCGTTAGCGTATACTGCTGCGAATGTTCGCTATTAGCTAAAATAGGATAATCAGCAAGTTGCTCTGGAGAATCAGGCGCACTGTTGGTTGCAAATAATAGCGGATTAGCCACTAAAACACGGCGAGAATAACCTAATATTTTCATCGTTAAGCCAGAATCATCCAAAGGTAATGCTCTAACTCGTAAAGCTAAGTCAAGACCTTCACTGATCACATCCACAGGGCGGTTAATCGCTAAAATTTGTATATTGATATCAGGATATTTTGCCATAAAATCCACCAAAATATCTTGAATATAAATTTGCAGTAATGCAACTGGGCAAGAGAGTTTGATCGTGCCGTGAGGGTGCCCTTGTGCTGAACAAATAACCTCTTGAGCAATCTCCGCTTGTTCAACGACATTTTTACACTGTTGGTAAAAAGTTTGCCCTATCTTAGTGACATGAAATTGACGAGTTGAACGATAGATCAGCGAGACCTTTAGTCTCTCTTCTAAATCAGCAATACGACGACTAAGTTTTGATTTAGGAATACCTAACGTTTCGGCCGCTTGTGAAAAACCGCCAAACTCCACCACTTTAACAAAATAATAGAGGTCATTTAGATCATACTTCATCGCCTATTACCTATTTAATTGTCATTATATAAAAACTGAATTGTTTCAGCTTCGGAAATTATGATACATATATTATGATCTATTTTCACGCTAATAATATATTATAGGCTGATATTTTAGTAAAATAAAAATAACCATTAATTATAGCAATATAATATAAATAAAAATGGAAATTATTTTAATTCTGTGATGCTTATTTTTAATTACATAACACAATAAAGAATAAAAAAACAGGGGTAATTAAAAAGATTATTACTATTTAAATTAATTTAACACAAAACAACTAGTCTGAGTAAACAATAAATCACCTAAACAATAATGACTATAAAACAAATAGTTACTTAAAAACTTAATTACAAACCAAGATGTTAAGATTTAATTTTATTTTTATGATATTAATCAATGTATATTTAAAAATATGTTAATAAGATTATAATTAATAAAAATACTTATTTACATAATCTGTCACTTACAATTATTTCTTACACCTGTTTTTAATGGAATAACCTGATGAATAAATTAACTCCATTACGACCTATACCTACCTTAATTGCTGTTGTTATTACCCTTATCATTTGGTTTGTTATCCCTGTTCCTCAAGGGGTAGATCCCAATGCTTGGCACTTGTTAGCGCTGTTTGTTGGTACTATTGCGGCTATTATCGGCAAAGCCTTACCTATAGGGGCAGTATCCATTATTGCTATTGCGCTTGTTGCCGCAACAGGCGTCACTAACCCAGACTCAACTAAAGGCGCGATTAATGATGCATTAAGTGGCTTTTCCAACAATCTTATCTGGTTAATCGGTATTTCTATTATGGTTTCAATGAGTCTTAATAAAACCGGATTAGGTGCTAGAATTGGCTACTATTTTATTTCGTTATTTGGTAAAAAAACCATTGGTATCGCTTATTCCCTAGCTATTGCAGAAACGATCCTCGCCCCTGTTACGCCAAGTAATACAGCTCGAGGTGGCGGGATTATTCACCCAATAATGCGATCTATTGCCGATAGCTTTAATTCAAAACCCGAAGAGGGTACTAGTGGTAAGATTGGTCGTTATTTATCGCTAGTCAATTATAATATCAATCCTATCACCTCAGCGATGTTTATTACCGCAACCGCGCCTAATCCTCTTATTGTAAGCTTGATTATCGGTGAAACAGGGCCTGAAAATGAGTTAACTTGGTCAATGTGGGCAATAGCGGCTTTTGTTCCCGCCATTGTTTCATTATTTTTAATGCCGATTGTGATCTACTTTTTATATAAACCAGAGATAACCCATACGCCGAATGCTCCCCACTTTGCCAAAGAGCGTTTAGCTCAATTAGGCCCTATTTCATTACCAGAAAAAATCACTTTGGGAGTATTTGCACTGTTATTAATTATGTGGGCAGGAATACCCGCACTATTATTTGGTGATGCTTTTAGTATTAATGCGACTACTGCGGCTTTTATTGGTTTATCAATCTTATTATGTACTGGCGTATTAAATTGGGATGATATTTTAAAAAACAAAGGTGCATGGGATACCGTGGTTTGGTTTTCCGCATTAGTAATGATGGCCTCTTTTTTAGGAAAATTAGGTCTAATTAAATGGCTCTCATTAAGTGTTGGTGCCGGTATTGATAGTATGGGGATAAGCTGGGTAAGTGGTATGATATTACTTGTGCTTATTTATGTCTATTCTCACTATTTCTTTGCTAGCACCACAGCTCATATTACCGCCATGTTTGCTGCATTCTATGCCGCAGGTTTAGCTCTTGGCGCGCCACCAATGTTATTAGGACTTATTTTAGCTTTCTCTTCTTCATTAATGATGTCTTTAACTCATTACGGCACAGGTACTGCACCGATTATTTTCGGCTCAGGCTATGCGACCTTAGGTGAGTGGTGGAAAGCAGGTTTTGTTATGAGCATTGTTAACCTCATTATCTGGATAACCCTTGGTAGTTTATGGTGGAAGGTGCTGGGATATTGGTAAAATAATAAAAACAAAAATATGATGCCTAATCTGTCTGTTAGGCATCATATTAACTAGCGCCAAAGTTCACACTTTTCGACAATCGTCTCAGAATGATAATAACTTTCTTTATAGGCTATTCCTTCTTGATCAAAACAGTCATTTATATCTTGAAAAAAATAATTTAATTTAACTTTAAAAATATAAGATAATAAGTAAATTACATCCACATGAATATTGCACTCCCCATTTTCAAAGCGTGATTGATGTTGCTGGCTTACTCCTAATAAAGCACCAAGCTCACTGCCGGTCATACCATGTTGTTGTCTTAACATTTTTATTCTTGCGCCAACTATCTTTGATATTTTTTTATTCATAATCGCCTCGAATGACAAAACCATATCGAAAAATATATTATTATCACTCATATAAGATATTTACTGTTGCTGTTGAGTTAGCACTACCAGGCGTTATTTTATTACCTGTTTTTATATATCTTGCTTTCCAACCAAATATATAATCACCGGAGGAGACCCCATTTTGTAGACTATTTTTTGTATTTAGTTTTATCGGATTATTGTTTTTATCTAATAACTGAATGGCAACACCAGTGGCTCGATTAGTGCCCGATAGGTTTAATTTCCCTGTATTTGCATCTATATATCCAGCACTACTTGTCACTGTCGCTTTAATGTTAGTGCCAGCCGCACAGTTTAATGTAATAGGAACATCTACACTTTTACTGACATCACCAATATTTTTAAATTGAGTATCATACCAAGTCCCCATATTAATATTATAATTTGATGATTTTGTAGTACATTTTAATGAATTTATCTTTATTGCATTAAGAGGCAAATAAAGTGAAGTTAAGTTCCAAGTTGTGTTTTTAGGTTGTGTATTATTTTGTACTGCTTGAGCAATCTTACCCCATTGAAGGCTTCCTGATTGCGTTACTCTGCCTGTTTTCATTATATAAACTGTCCAATTCGGGTATTCAAATAAATATGAGTTGTGTGTTCCATCTCCTTTCTTAGACCAAGTGGTGTTTAACGCGCCAAATTTATTGAAATAAACTTGAATTCCTATACCAGGGATATTTGTCTGTACTATTTTCTCAGCATTTGGTACCCATCCATTAGTATAATTTGCCGAAATTATAGAGTTACCACATTTCCCATCATTACCTGAAAAAGTTTTTATAGGTCCTGCTCTATAATTAATTATAATCTTATCTAATATACCTGTGCGCATATCATCATATTGAAGTGTATAAACTTTATTGGGTATATTAACCCAAATATTTTTTAAATTAGGATTTTGAATACAAGCCGCAAAAGAGTTAGCTGAAAAAAACAATAATGTAGCTAATAAAAAAATTTTTTTATTTATTAAATGATTCATTTTTATTCCCTATTATATTTGATATTTTATTTTCTATTTCTACTTTATCTTCATCATCTAATTGAAAAAGATCACTTAAACTAATACCGAAAAAACAAGCATATTGATAAAGCCTATCTAGACTCACTCGATTAATTCCCCGTTCATATCTTGATTGCTGCTGTTGACTTATACCTATTTTATCAGCCAATTCACTTAATGTGAGGCCATTAACCCTACGGTAATAAGCGATTTTTTTTCCTACCATCTTTGATGCTGGATAAGAGCGATTCACTTGAACCCCCTTTATGACACATTTAATTATAAATAAGAGTAAATTCAAGATGGCTCTTAAATGATCCCACCGTTATATTATTTCCATAGCCAACCATTCTTGCCGATAAAGCAAATTCCGCATTATGGTTATATTTATTAACAGCCGTCATTAATTTATCATTATTTTTTACAATACCTTTATTATTTTGCATTGCTAAATTTAGTGCTATATCTTTAGCCGTCCCACTATTAATAAAATATTCCGAATAATTAGGAACACTTTGGCCTCTTAAAATCATAGTGACTTTCTCTGTATTAACTGGGCAGTTTTTTAATTTTATAGAAAAATCTATCCAGTCTGATGCTTGACCATTTTTAATATTTCTAATATTGATTTTTTTTAAATCAATTAAATGGTTTTTCGTTTCTAACTCACAAGGTGAGGCTACTACTGACCCATATACATTAATATTAACAGTGTTGCTTAATGCGATAGGAGAATATGAAAATAATAAAAATAACGTTAGTGATTTCCACATAACACCCTCTTTTTATTGATAAATAAGCGTTGCTGTTATTTTGGCGGACACCGTCCCCGGTGTTGCATTACCGAATTTACTAAATGCTCGTGTTCTTAGTGGAACAGTAACCGATGGTTTACCATTAACCGCGATATATAAATTTTTTCCATTGCCTAATGGAATTTCGCCATTACTGTTTTTATTTTGTAATTGAACGGCAATATTTTTTGCCGTCCCCTCATTTTTATATAAATTATTCACATCAGCATTATCAGGCGTTCCAGAAAAATTCAGCTTTACTTGATTTACTCCCGGAGAACAATCTATTAACTTAATATTAAAATCATTCCAAACAGAACTAGAGTTTACTTTATTAAATAAACTTTCTGGCATCTGTTTCAAATCAATATTAATATTTTTACTACCAGAAACATTACAAGTCGCGGCTTTTATATTTCCAGAAAATTGAAGTGTCACAGTACTTCCTGCAGATGAAAAAAAACTTATTCCAATAGTAGTTATAAGAAGGAAGAGCCTCATTACTTTTATCATTTTACTTTCCTACAGGTAGCAAACATCAATAGCTATAAAAATAACTATGTTTGATATTTAAATTAATTAATAGCAAGTTACAGTCGTTTTATAGAGCCCTAAATAATCTGGAATATCAGATAGATCATAATTTACCTGACAGCTTTCATTGTTGTATTTAATAGTAAAGTTCCCTTTCTGTTTTAGCCCTGATAAATAAACTTCTCCATCATTACCTACAATACTATTTAACTGACTATTGTCTTTAAAAATAGCTTGAGCGCCAAATGGTACTGGCTTTTTGTTTTCCAAATTTATCGTCATTAATACACGATAGCCTACATTTGCTGAAAAATTCGCTTTTACTAAAGCCCCTCGACTCGGTAAAACCGTCTGACTGGTAAGTTCCATTTCAGCATTCTCTGGCAATCTTAATGTATCGATCTCGACAGTATTTTTACGATATGGTGTGACATAAGGAACTAATGCATACCCTGAGTTATTAGTCCTAACTCCCGCTTGATTTAATATCGTAATATCACCCGCATTAGGAATATCTACGATTGCCGCGGTTTCTCCCAGTTGCTGTCCAAAAACAACTCCCTGAGAATGAGCAACTACGCTACCGCTCACACCATAGTAAAGATTATGATTATCTTTGCTATAACTGTACCCCCCCGTAATATCACCTAGTTGGCCTTTGTAGGATGCATTGATATTTCCAGAAGATCCTTGATCTTGATTGGTAAATGCTTGTTGCACACTCCAATTTAATCGATTATTTAACTGAGATGCCGATATACCTACACTTCCTGTACTTGAACTATTATTGTTACTATTCGCATTAAAATTATAATAAAAAGTATTATCAAATACGCTAAAGGGCACATTCACCGAAAAAGCCAACAAATGTTCATCATCATTCTTATATTTCTGATCAGAAATATAAGAATGATTAACTGTATTTTTATTATAGGTATAATTTATTCCATAGCTGATACCTTGCCAGCTATTATTATAACCAAGTGTTGCTGATTGTTTTTTGCTTTTGCTGTTCCAATAATCCTCTTGTATATATCCGATAGCTAAAGAGCCATATTTATCACCTAAATTTTGATTAAGCGTTATCTCCGCACGATGACGGCGTTGCTCAATTTCAGGGCTATAATGAGTACGACGAAAACTATCAAATACTTCAGATAAACTATAAAAGCCACTCGTTGAATAGCGATAACCTGCTAAAGCAATATTGGTTCCTATATCGTTCAAATTCTTATTATATCTAAACCGATAAGACTGACCTTGTTGCTTCCTTCCATCATTAAAAGTTGACTTAGCCTGTGTAACATCAACAGAAACAGCACCAAATGAGCCTAAATTCTTCCCAATACCTAGGGAGTAAGATTGATAATTTTGGCTCAACTGACTCCCCCCATAAGCAGTAGTGCCATAAGGTAAACCATAAACTAATGTAAACTGGCCAAACTTCGTTTTATCTACATTATTATCATAAGCACGATATTCACCGCCCGTTACGCTATAAGTGAAATGACCTTCACGCTGTAATACAGGTAAAGAGGCGAAAGGTACGATTTGATGTTGCTCACTACCATTAGCACCTTTAATCGTAACGTATAAATCCCCACTACTACCTGATGGATATAAATCATTAATTTCAAAAGGGCCAGCTGCCACTTCAGTTTGATAAATAGTATATCCATTTTGTTTGATAGTTATTTGCGAGTTACTTTTTGCAATCCCTCTAATGATAGGCGCATAGCCTCTTAAACTTTCTGGATACATCTCATCATCTGTTGATAATTGCATGCCTCGAAACGGAACACTATCAAAAACATCAGATGAAGATATCCCATCCCCTAGTATTAACTGACTTTTTATTTTATTTATATTCCTAGATAAATAGGTATAAAGGGTGTTCCACTTCCCTGATTGATTACTTGTACTCGACCATGTTGTGTAGTTTCTTAAACGCCATGGTCCTAAATTTAAACCTGGTCTTAAATTTATATAATTTGAAGTTGTATTTGAACTGCCATTCTTACGATCATAGTTTTTAGAACCACTATAACTATAGTTTAGTAATAAGGCATTTATACCATTATCAATATTATCTAACTCTATATATCCTCTTGGGTTTTTAGATAATGCAATTTGCGGAATACTTAAATATAACCTTTGTGAATCAAAATCTAATTCACTTTTAGCTTCTGGTATCGCAGACAAATTGACACAGCTAGTATATTCAGAATAAAGCCCAGGATAATCTGTTGTTTTAACCCCAAAGTCATTTAGATCATTTACTGATAAACAAGGTTTAAGCTGATTATTTTTGTCTTTATCAAATCTAATATTTTTAGTTAAAATTAAATTAGTGTTAACATAAATATCAACATAATAGTCACCTGCTAGCTGTTGGTTATTCTCAAAAGAAGATAAATCAATAATATCTTTATTTGGCAGCTCTAAAAAATCTGGATCAAAATAGATATCATCTAAATTATTATTTTCTGCATATAATAAAGCTGCATAGCCTAAGTATAAAATGAGGCTAATACATACCTTACTTATTTTCATATTAGAAACCTAATTATTATATTCTAACTTCGGATAAATCCACATTAGCCCCATAATCATTAATAAGCTCCCAGCTTATAAGACCATGTTCATTATTATCATTTATATCAAATGATTTCGTTGAAAAAGGTTTAGCATAAGAAACATCATCAACCAATTTTCCATTGAATTTGATTGTTTGAAAATTCATAAAATAAGGTGTGGGATTATAAACTATGACTTTCCCTCTTTCTTTTGACCAAGATAATTTTTTTTGTTCTTCTTCAAAATTAACGTCTTTTAGACTTTTAGGTCTATAGATCAATTTCATTTGCGTTTTAAATGCAATTTGTAATGAATTTTCTGTTTTTTCTGTAGCAGGGATCGTTTTTATATTTAACCAAAAAAGAGATTCTTGATCACTTGGTAGCCCTTCTTCTGTTAAAAAGATCCTCAATGTATTCTCTTTATCTGGATTCAATCTAAATAAAGGTGGCGTGATCGTAAATTTTGACTGTTTTTTTTCCTCAAAATCATCTATCCATGACTGGATCAAATAAGGCATTTTATCTGGGTTTTTCACGTTAATGCTGACATTCTTATTGCCTTCATTATAAATTACCCTTGTGCCGCTAATAATAACACCTGCATAAGATGCATTAATAATAAATAAAGAAATAAAAAATAGAATAATAGACTTCATATTATCACCATAAAATGATTGTATAATAAGGTTTAAATCCCTTTAAACCTTATGACTTACCTAGTTATTTTTAATTATAATTAATAGTAAATGTTGCATTCGCATTTGCTAAACCCGCAGTGACAGAATCTGTTTTAGCAATATAACGAGCTCTAAAGTCTAAATTATTTTCAACACCTTCTTTTAATGGATAAGTTTTAGATGCGGTAAATAAAGGGACAACGGTATTTGCATCATCCGTAATTTGAATACCGACACCTGTTGCCACTCCCGACTCTTGTTTTAGCGCAATAACAGTATCGTCTCCAGAATAAGACTCTGCATCAAATTTAACAGATGCAGTACTTACTGTTGCAGGGCAATTAATTAATTTAATCGTAAATTTAGTTGCCGCAGCAGTAACTCCGGCACTAGGTAATGCTGTTTTAGATACCTTACCTAAATTAACTTTTAAAGCATCAGATCCAGCAGCTAATTCGCATGCGTTATCGATAATTTCGCCTGTAAAATCGATTGTTCCATCTGCAGCTAATGCATTATTCGCGACAAAAATAGACGTTGTAGCAATCAACATTGCAATAAAGCTTTTTCTCATTTATTTCTCCAAATAATTATTTTAAATACATTGAGATAATAGAAATAAGATTAATTAACTCAATACGCGAGTATTATCTATTTATTATTTGAAATAAACAAGTTTCGGTTATTACAGCATAATATTGATAACATTTTAATATTAAATAGTGTTATTAACTAATAAAACACAGTATAAGTTAAACAATATTTTTTACTTTTAATAAATCTTATTTTTAATAATTTGAAACAAAAATAAAAACAAAAATAAAAATAAAATTTTTCTTTTTTAAATAAAATATTTTTTTGTTTTCTTTTATAACTCATATAGTGTTAATCGTATATTAATTTTCAATAAAAATGAGTTTTCTGATTAAAATAAAATAAATTCTAGCTGTATATAAGCTCTAAATGCTTATTTAATCAACACTATGGCTAAAAAACATCAATACTATATTCTAAATACCTGTATAAGTTAGTGATTTACTCTAAAGAAAAGCTAAGAATTTTTTCAAATTTATATAAAAAGCATTATTTATCACAAAAATCACAGTTCGATTGTTTTCCAACCCAAAAAATATTTACTATTCATTTTTAATGATAAAAATCAAAAACCATGCTTTGTAAAAGGAAATACTTTGGTGTAAAACTAAATTTAGTTTTTACTTATATCGCATTAAGCAAAATTTTCCGCCACGTATCTATTAGGAAGCACTATGAAATATCAAGATGTAACAAAAACCCCCTGTGAGAACGCTTATTTTCTAGTCTTTAATCTTATTAACTCATCGGAAACCCGCCCTACTCTTATCGACTTTTGTAATAATCTATCAGGTCTTCTTCGTAGTATGAGAACCCGTTTCCCTGAATTAGACGTAAGTTGTGTGATGGGATTTGGTGCTGATGCATGGTCTAAACTATTCCCTAATCAAGCTAAACCGCGAGAATTAAATACCTTTAAGCAAATCAACGGCGATGTGTATACCGCAGTATCGACACCTGGTGATCTGTTTTTTCACATACGGGCACTAAAGGTATCCGCTTGTTATGAATTAGCCGCAATTATTAGCCAAAAATTAAACTCTATTGCCACCTCAGAAGATGAAGTACATGGTTTCCGCTATTTTGATGGTCGCTCGATTATTGGTTTTGTGGATGGAACAGAAAATCCTGAGTTTGAAGATGAGCGTGTCGCTTATGCGGTTGTTGGTGATGAAGATCCACTGTTTACCGGTGGAAGTTATGCATTTGTACAAAAATACATTCATGATATGGCGGCTTGGGAAAACCAATCTCTCATCGAGCAAGAAAAAGTGATCGGTAGGCATAAATTCAATGATGTTGAACTAACTGATGAAGAAAAAGATCCAGGCTCACACAATGTCGTCACCAATATTCAAGATGAAAACGGTGATGATTTAAAAATCGTACGAGCAAATATGCCGTTTTCAAATCCCTCCAAAAATGAATATGGTACCTATTTTATTGGTTATGCTCGCTATTTCTCAACAACAAACCGTATGTTAGAAAATATGTTTGCAGGAACACCTGAAGGACATACCGATAAACTACTGAAATTCAGTACCCCCGTCACGGGCACATTATTCTTTGTCCCATCTCCGGCGTTTTTAGATGATATAGAATAAAAATTGATTATCAGTACAAACAAAAAGTTAATAGCAATAGCTCATATACTACTCTATATTCGATAAGAACAAGAAAGAGCTATTGCTATTCAATATGATGACGGCATTAACTTACAATATTAATCGCCTGATCAGTCAACCAACACCCGCAAAATAGCACTTCCTCGAAAACTACCTTCAACGGGGTTTCTTATATCATTAGGATGAAAGGTTGATGTGATAGAAAATGTTTTTGTAGCACCTGCGTTAAGTTTAAATTTACCTTTATATTCGGTATCGTTATATTTCAACTCACAAGAGCCACCATTACCACATTTTGTATAGTTTTCCGTTTTTCCAGAAACAGGTGCACTTCCTATTAATGAAACGGATACTGATGCATCATAATCACACGTTAGTTGATAGTTATAAGGCGGAGTCACATTGTTAATAGATTCTTCTGGTGTCATATTTCCATGAGATAAGTTAATAACTTGGTTTTTAATATTACATTTACTTGTGATAGTCACAGGAATATTAATATAGCTGTTCATATGAGGTTTCATAGCATCACCAAACTGGCGAAAGCCATCCCAAGAATTGTATGTACTTGATCCTTTATTTTCTTCATAAGCCCATGCAAAAGGAATGCTTAAATTATATGTACCTGGATACGCCGTTGATCTGGCAACAGCCACACTTAAAGACATTGTTCGATCTAACGGAAGCACTTCAGAGCCTAAACCCCAAACTGTTCCAACACTATGACAACCACTCGGTGACTGCTTAGCATAATAATTTGGTCCAACATAAACTTGATTATTATTATTATTGGTAGCAGCTAATGACCAAGAGATATTAGATAAATAATAACTCAATCCTGATGAGTGTTTTTGCCAAGTGTTTGTTTGTGGGAATCTTATCCAATAGCGATATTTTCCTTCTTCTGCCCGTGAGCCAGAACCACTACAGTATGAAGATATAACCCGCCACCCACCAACTTGAGGGATAGTCACCTTTATTACGCCACTTGCATTAGAATCGGTTACATTAAGTCTAGGAGCTGTTGCGGATGCAGCGCCTCCACCTGCTGGAATATGCAAGAAATTTTGTTGCCAAGCAGCATGTGCATACGGTGCTGCAATAGAAAATAAAGCAATTCCTATTAATATCTTATTCATTTAAACCGTCCTATTTTTAGGATTATATAAACCTCAGTCTCTGATACTCATCATTGACTCTGTTTTAGGTTTAGTTATAAACAATGCTTAATGATGCGGAGGCCGTAAAATTTCCAGGAGATAAATCAGCGGTACCTGTTTTAAAAGGAACTGCGGTAATAGTAAATTGGCTCCTTTCTTGCCCTGAATTAGAGAAACCTTTAGTGACGGCATAACCTCGAGAGGCTGAACCATTCAAGCGTAAAGGGTGATTAGCATCAACACTATCCCCTTGATATAAGGCAAGACCAAATCGATTTGAATTCACGCTATCTGCGGAAACGCGAAGAACGTTATCAGGCGCTCCAGCTAATTGAATACCGGATACTTTAACGTAAGGCGACCCCTTAAAATAAGTACATGTAATAGGAATATTTTTTGTGATAGCACTTGTTTGGCCATCCACTTTATATGTCATTATTTGATTAAAGGAAAATTGTATAGGAATATTATTATTAATAACACACGGAGGAACATAAATAGTTCCTGTAATACCTATATTTATATCAACTGCCCGTGCAGCTCCTGATAGTAAATATAAAAAAATAGGCAGTATAAAATATTTACTTTTATTCATAAGAAACCTCAAATTCTACCGTGGCATTATAAACTCCAGGTACAACACTTTTTTCCTGTATTGCTTTTGGTGTCGCTTCAACAAATGCATTAAAGGTCAGCAACATCGTGCCATCGTTAAGTTGAGTTCCATTTCCACCGTTATGGTTTTCACCTAACGTAATACGTTGGTTTCCATCTATATCAATTAATCCAATGGCTAACTTACTTTTATTAACACCAGATGAAAGTGTAAGGTACTTTTGTTGTTCAGCTCCCATCTCTGGCTCTGGCTGTCCATTAAATTTAATTTTCACTGATTTCCATAACGATTTGGCATCACATTGGATAAGTTTAATGGTAAATTTTTCTGCAGGTCTAACCGCAGGATATTTCCAATAATCCCTTGGTGTACTATTCAAAAAAAACACATTTTGGTTTAAACTTGATTGATCAATTCTACATGGCGTATCAATCAAAGTACCATCAAAATTCATTGTTGTAGCCGCATTTGCAACAGGTAAAAAAATAAGCATAAAAAATAATATTTTTACCCATTCTCTATAAAAATAAATAACCATATGATCTACCTTAAATTAGTTATACTGCAATTTAAGAGTTAATATATTTAACTTCCGGTCAAGAATATTTCTCTTTATTTCATCTGAAAAGAGGTAATTCAAAATAACATTATCTTTATAATGCTTTAATCTATTCATTCTTATATCAATATTTTCTACGTTATCGTTGATTTTATTTGTAAAACTTAACACACTAGTAAACATAGGTTTACTATTTGAGCTGTTTTTAAAATCACTATAAATATTACAACCACCAATAACAACATCGATATCTTTAATATATAGTTCCTTTAAACTAATTTCATTCGAAATAAGCTCACAAGGAGCATTTAAAAATGAGCCTTTTATATATATAAAACCATGTTGATTTTTTTCATTTTGATTGTAAAAATTAATTTTTGCCTCATTAACATTAAAGAATGATTTATCTCGAGCGACAGGTTCTGCAAAGCCAATTTGAGAAATAAAAAGGCCATTAATGTAAAGTATCAACATAAAGATAAATTTTCTGTTTTTCACCTTTCTATCTCCAAAATCAGTTTTTATTTTTTCTCGGCTACACAACGATTAGCTTGACATTGAAATTTAATTGTCGGTCTTCCACCATAATCATTTATATAAGATAAGTATGGCGTTGAGTACACTTTACTATTAACCCTTTGTGACGATTTAGGGGCAATCATGACAGCATTAAACTCAGAATCAACCGCTTCTTTCTTTGAACCACCAATACCGAATACAGTGATGTAATAAGGTGTTGGATTCTCTATTTCATAACCATCAGATAGCTTATTTAAAACTAATTGATCTTGCCAAATAGCATTTGGCTCTCTCAATATTTGTTTCGGTCTATAAAACAATTTTATTTTTGTATGTAAGGCAATTTGTAATACATTATTGTCTTCAGCTTTAGGTGGAACTTCTCTGACATTAAAATAAAATAATGTTTCTCTATCGTTAGGTAATTTTTCAATATCTGGTGTCGCAGATACTTTAATTAACGCTTTATCACCAGGCTCTAATCGCTGAACTAATGGTGTAGCAATTAATGGCCCTAGCTCAATTTTTTCATTCTTATCATTTTCAATCCATGTTTGAGCTAAATACGGTAATTGTTTATTATCGTTAGTAATATTAATAACTAATGCATTTGATCCACCTTCGTATATAGCTCTTGTTCTATCTAAAGAAATTGCTGCATAAGCGTTTGATGTAACTATTAACCCTAATAATAAACATGATATTTTTTTCATTTTGAGACCTTTGAATTTTATGAATTACCGATTGTTATTTTTCACACAATAATAATATCTTATTACTCGGTTCTATTTTATTTGGCAGTTTAGCAACACATCTTTGCTCAGCACCCCAAGATACATTAATTTCTTCATTTGGATTAATCCCTGTTAGCCAAGCAAAACCATCATCACTAATTATTCCTAGCTCTCGTCCTTTAGCATTACTAATTATTGAACCAAATGGTGGATAAGAGTTATCAGCTAACCTAATTATTGCAAAGGCCTTCTCACCTTTTAACACTTCAAATTTTCTATAACCAATTGCCCCTTCAGTTAATGAAGATTCTACAATCGCCTGTGTCGCTTCTATATTATTAGGTAATTTAGTTAAATCGATCGATGTTTCATTACGATAATAACTATTAATATCGGTAACAACACCATAACCCCAATTATTGGTTGTTACACGGCCACCATCAACAGGCACTCCTGCAACACCTTCAGTATCAACTAATAAGCGAGTTCCACCATTAAATCCACCAGGGTGAAGTGCGGCTCCTTTAGCGGTAATCGTTAAGCCCCCATTAGCAGAGAAACCAAACGATGATGTATTATTATCTGAAATAGTCGCATTTGCATTGATATTAGCGATTGAAGTATAGCGTCCATAATAGCCAGAGAAGCTTGAGCTACTATTCATATCATCGCCATATGTAGTTGAGACATTTAAATTATAATTAGCTAAGTTATCTTCAGAAGTATTAAAATAGCCTATATTATGCGTATAGTTTCCTGAGTTTTTTGAACCATCATAACTTATAAATCCTCTATTATTCTCTAATGGAATACTAACTCTCGCAAAGAAGACATCATTATCTTTACCATAGTATTTAGATCTCGATGCCGATAAATTTAATGAAATATTTTTAATCGCAAAAACATCCATATATTTATTTAAATTAACAGAATAATAATCGGAATTACTTTGATCCCAATATGTCTGATGATTATATTGTACACCAATTGTAGTGTTATATTCAGAAAGACCTTTATTAAAGGTTACTATATAAAGCTCTTTCTCTTTTCCAGTAAAGTCATCACGATAACGTGCATCTAAATAATTTTGCATCGTCATATAATTACGTTCATTAAATCGGTATCCAGCGAACGTCACATCCGCATCCAAATTATCAAAACGTTTAGAGTAACTGACTCGCCATGATTTACCTTGCATGGTGCCACGATCAGGTAATCGAGCATAAGATTGTGTAATATCGGCAGATACTGCACCGAAAGCGAACATATCGCGCCCAATCCCAATCGCTACGCTATTATAATCACCGGCGAAAATGGTACCGCCATACATAGTCCAAGCATTACTTAAACCAAAAGCAGCTTCAGTCGTACCAAATATAGGTCCTTCTGTATTATGTAATTTATCTCTAGAGCGTCCTGCAACAACCTTATAACGAACTTGCCCCGGTCTTGTTAAATAAGGAACATAGGCTGTATCAATTTGAAATTTATTCGTCTTTCCATTTTGCTCAATAACCTCAACATCCAATTTACCACGTACCGAACTGTCTAAATCTTGAATGGCAAATGGACCTGCGGGTACTGTTGAATCGTAAAGAATACGCCCTTGATGCTTAACAACTACCCTTGCGTTAGTTTCAGCGATCCCTGTAACTTGTGGTGCATATCCTCTTAGTTGAGGAGAGAGCATCCGATCATCACTTTCTAAACTAATCCCCGTATAACGCCAAGAATTAAATATATTAGAGTTTATAAAGTTTTCACCGATGGTTAAGTTAGACTTTAAGCTGCGGATCGCGCGATATCCATAAACTCGAGTAAAATTTAATAAATCTTTATTGTTTTCCGCATCACCAGAGGTTCGGTTATAATTTCCTTGATAATCAGAACGAATACGCCAACTACCAAAGTTATAACCAACAGTACCATTGTAATAAATACTTTGTGTATTGTTGCCTTCCTTAGGAATATTAACATTGGTATTAATATTATAATCAAGGATCAAACCTGAGATCCCATCATCCCAGCGAGATGGTGGTAACCAAGTAGCACTTGTATACTCAAGCCATATTTGAGGTATTTTAATTGATAATATACCTTCATTTAATTTTGTTGTAACTTCAACACCATCTAGACTTAATAAGTCAATACATTTTCCATCATTCCATATTGGTAGATTATTTTCTATTTTTTCCTTTAATCCTAAAGATGAAATAATATCACCTGTTAAACAGGCTTGAGGTAACAGTTTTTTATTTTCATCTTGAAATTTGTTTTCTCTTTCTAATACGTCAACAGTATATGTTGATGAACCGATCCCTTGTCCATTAAGCACTAAGTTAAGTTGATATTTGCCCGGTAAAATATAACCGGCTTCACTAAACCTAGCAAAGTTAATATTATCTTTAGATTTAGAGTCAACAACATCTAAGTTAAACTCTACAGAATATACATTTTGAGAATAAATTATAAATAATATAGTTGCCAAAATGCTTGTAGATCTTCCACTCATATTCTCTCTGTTCATATTGGCTAATAACCTTAATTATTTAAGTCTTAAAGTTTTAATGAGAAGTTGAAAGCAGCTAATCATTCATAATTTATTTTGAATAAAACGCTTGCATAATAATCACCAGGAGTAATTACATCCAACTTTTTTACAACGTCTATTTTGTAATATAGATATGTATTATCCCCATCAACATATATTAATGGTAATGACTCTCCAGAATTAGCGCTATATCCATATTCATCTATTATTTTAAAATAGACTTCATCACTGTTATTAAATGAAAATAAATCAGCTTTAGATCCACTAACATCTGAATAAAATGTTAACGTAACGCCTTTCACTTTATCGATATTTTTAGTCTTATTAATAAATTGGCAATCAGATAGTTTTATTTTTATTTTTTTACTCGCTAATAAATCATCATTATTGTTCATTTTATTAACAGGTATAGTACCTAGATCAACCAATTGATATTTACTATCCATATCTAATGTGCAAGCAGGCGAAATTACTTTTCCTAAAAACTTTGCTGTTCCTTGCCACCAAACTTTATCTGATGGGATATATTTATCCAATACAGCTCCGCTTGCATATGTTGAAAAGATTTTAGTGAAAAATAATAATATTATGATTTTTTTAAACATAGATTTTGGCCTTAAATAATCGAGAGCAGATTAACTGCTCTCGTTAAATTTAATATTTTTTATTCATAGGCTAATGTGAAGTTTGTTGTAGCGTTAAACTCACCTTCAGCAATTGTTCCGTTTGTTGCTTTCTTAGCCCAAGCTGTATACATCAGCGTATTATCATTATTACCCAGTGCTTGTAATTCACCTGCTTCATTGAATTTAACCATTGAACCAGTTGTTGTTCCTGAAATAACAATAGCAGTCCCTGTATTACCAGTTGTTGCTAACTCTTCTGTTGCACCAGTAATAGTATTTCCATTAAAGGTTACTTTTACGCCTTTATAAGAACCAGCAGCACCAGTATCAGAACCGGCTTTAGTTAAATCACAATTAACCAATTTAATTGGGATTTGTTTAACTTGAGAAATACCATCTTTCTCTAATAGGCTTTTGCTGATTTGACCAAAATCGATAGCTTGGTTAGCACTTTCGGTAGCAATACCACAAGGTGCATCAATAACTTTACCAGTGAAAGTAATAGTACCATCACCTGAAGCCGCTTGAGCAACAGTCGCAGAAAAAGCCATTGATGCAATAGCGAACATCGCTAATTTATTCAATTTCATATTTTTACCTTTATATTTAACGTAGGAATTAAAGCGTTAAAAAATTAACTATGATATATAGTTACACACATTATCCTCATCCCATCCAGAGATGATATTGTTACTTCCATTACTTTTAAAAACTTATGACTATTTAAATTTTTATATAAAATTTAAACTGTATTTGTACAGATGATATAAATCATCTAAACACGCAAATAGAATGGAAACGAATCACTATTTTTTAATTTATGTTTTATAATATCTACGACAAGAACTTTTCGATAAAACTCAGACCAGTCAGCATCCAATAATTTTAATATCATATCTAATGTTTCAATATTGATACTTGTTATTCCATTTTCATATCTTGATATTTGTTGCTGACTCACATCAAGTAATTCGCCTAATTGGGCTCCTGTTAGAGATTTACGTATACGAGATTCTCTAATAAAATTTCCAATATTCTTCCTTAATAATAAAGAATCAGATCCTCTATTCTTATCGATATTCATGAAAAGCCACCTTCGTATATGTAAATTACCACTTACTTTATTCTCATTAATAAATTTAAATAGAAAAATTTAAAATACGATTTACATCTGATTTGCAGAGACAATAGTTTGCTTATCAATTTATGTAAACATGTTTAAAACGATAGATAATCAAAATACGATAGTTTACAACTATTGTTTGTTAAAACTTTATCTATTTTTTGTTTCATGTATGTAGAAAAAAATGAATAAATTCAATAGTAAAATTACTTAGTCTAAATTCGTTAATAAATGCAATTTTACACGCAATACGTGTTAATTATTTTCACTTAAGTCAAATTAATTTAGTTTGCTTTAATTTTTGCGATATATTCACAATCAAAAAAAGAGCATCTCAATAAGATAAAATTAAGTAATTGATGTTTTTTTAATAATTACAACGTTCATTTTTCTTAAAAAATGTCGCTATTATTAATTAAACATCAGCATTAAAATTTGATAAGAATATAATAAGAAAAATCAATTTACTGAAATTCAGTAAATTGATTTTGAAATAGGCTGAGCCAGGTATAGAAAGAGAAAGAATTCTATTGCCTAAATAATCGACTTACAACTATCGATAATTTAAAAATAAAAGGATAGTGAGAAATAGTAACTAAGGATATTAAATGAGTAAAGTTGATAGGGTTGGAAAATAAAGAGCTTAAAAAACGCCCAATAACAATTTGGACGTTTAATCGTTTCACCATATTAAATCAAACAACTGATTACTTATTTGCTTCTTTTTTTAAAGTCTCAAATTGTGTTTGATTTAGGCCAAAATCGCCAAATTTAAGTAACGCAGGATCATGGAAGTCACTACCGCCACTTTTTAGCAAACCAAATTTATTAGCATAGTTTTGGGTCAGTTCATAGTCGATAGGTTTCATTCTAGAATGACTTATTTCTAATCCTTTCAATCCAAACTGGACATATTTTTCTATTTCATCATAGTTGTCATAGACACATGGGTGAGCAAGTATAGGAATACCACCATCTTGTAAGATAGCAGCAATTCCTTCATCAACAGGGATATACCCCATCTTTAAGTCTGTTTCTATTTTTGTTTTAGAGCCAAAAAGTTGTTTATAACGCTCTTTGGTCATTTCCTCTGGATATTTTTCTCTCAATGCCTGGAATATATTCATTTTAAAAACGATATTATATTTTGAAAACTTTTTCGCATCTTCATAACAAATATCGTAGCCTTGTTGATTGAGAGATAATATTAATTCTCGGTGAAACTGATCACGACAGTTGAGAGTGTTATCACACAGCTTGTCAACATTGGGCGTTTTTTCGTTAAGCCAAAGTCCCACTACATGGACTTTTTTATAAACGTCAAAGTCATAACAACTCATTTCAACACCTTTGACGATATTTAATCCAAGACGCTCCCCTTCTCGGTAAATTTCGTCGTAATGATTGGTAGTATCGTGATCGGTGATCGCAATAGTCTTAATGCCGTTTCTAAATGCATTTTCAAGGACATCTTTTATTTCACAAACACCATCACTATGGTTTGTGTGAACATGTAAATCAGCATAGATCATGAAGAAGTACCTCTGTTAATTCTTCCATTAAAAATAGTCGCGCAATAATCGTTATTTACCATCAGCTTGTTATTCATATTGTTTTAACCTACGGTTAGTAAAACTGTATTTTGGTCGACATGTTTTTTATCGGTCTGAACAACGTCTAGCTTATTATCATCATTAGTAATGATGATCATCGTTGTTGGATCATAGCCTGCTGCTATTATCGCATCTAAATCAAATTCTATTAGCGTATCACCTTTTGTCACCTTCTGACCTTTAACAACACAGCATGTGAAGTGCTGTCCCGCTAAATTAACGGTATCAATCCCCACATGGATCAGCATTTCAATATTGTTAACCAGTGTTAAGCCAATCGCATGACCAGAAGAAAAGGTAATATCAACAACGCCATCTGCAGGTGCAATCACTTTTCCTGTTGTGGGGATAATTGCCATGCCAGGTCCCATAATGCCAGAAGCAAATGTTTCATCATTAACCTCTGAAAGTGCAACCGTTTTACCTTGTAGAGGTGAAATTAACCCAACAGGTAATTTGCTATTCGCTATTTGTGGTTTTTTGTTGGTTGATGCAGCTTGTTTATTATTTTCTTCTTCGTCACGGATTGGGTCGTCAGTAGGATCATCAAAACCAATAATAAGCGTTGCAATAAAAGTGGCTACACTGGCAATCAATAAGGTGATTATTGCATTTACCACTTGGTTATCTGTATCAGATATCCACATTGGTAAACTTAATAACCCCGGAGTAACATAGACAAACGCTTTTAACTTAACAATACCAGCAAATAATCCTGCAATAGCACCACCAATCATACAAGCGTACATTGGTTTTTTCAGTTTGAGGTTCACCCCATACATAGCGGGTTCAGTTATACCACCAAAAAAGGCGGTAATACTGGCAGAAAAAGCTAATTGTTTTAAGGTTTTGTTTTTAGTACGCACAGAAACAGCTAAAGAAGCAGCAGCCTGAGACATGTTGGAGCATAGCGCCATAACACGAATAATCGGGTCAAAGCCTTTTTGTTCCACTAACATAATACTGACAGGACTAAGTGCTTTATGCATACCAATAGATACTAACCATGGGTAAATAGCCACTAATAATGGAATAGCAATAAAACCGGTGTGCTCTTGGATTAAGATCACCCCATCAGCAATTAATTGAGCGAACCATGAAGTGACAGGACCGATCGCAATCAACGCAATGGGTGTCGAAACTAAAATCACCAATAAAGGCACCATAAATACTTTAACCATTTCTGGCACAATACGAACAATAAAGCGTTCTATATAAGACATCATCCAAACAGTAATTAAAGCAGGGATCAGTTGAGATGAATATTTAACCAAAGCGACAGGAATATGCATAAACTCGACAGGCTCACCGGCTTTAACTAAGCTTGTCCATTCAGGACTGACCATCGCCAAACAGACCATTGCAGCTAAATATTGGTTACAATTAAATATTTTCGCCGCCGAGAAACCAATAAATACCGGCATAAAATAGAAGGCCGTATTAAAGATAAAGTTAAGGATATAATAGGTTTGGTCACTTTTATCCAACCAACCTAGCATCGTTAATACAATAAGTAACACTTTCCCCATACCGGCACCCGCTAACAGAGGGATAACCGGAGCGATAGAGCCAGTAATTGCTGATAATACTTTATTTACGATAGATTGTTTCTTCTGGTCTTTATTATTATCATGAGGAGTATTATTTGTTTTTATCATTTTTGTTAGTTCATTAAATACTTTATCAACATCATTACCGATAACCAGTTGATATTGTCCTCCCTTCATCACATCAGATAATATTTTACTATTTGCTTTGGCTTTTGAAGGATCAATTTTATCTTCATTATGTAATGTAAAACGTAATCGAGTGGAGCAGTGTACTAATGACTTTATATTATCCTCGCCACCAACAATAGCGAGAATTTGTTTTGCAAATTCTTTATAATTCATAGCATTGCCTTTTATTTATTCTGTAAAAATAAATTAAAGATATATGGATAGAGTTGGTTATCACCTAACCAACTAAATTTAAATGATTTATTATTACGGCATATTTTTTTATTTATTCATCTTTTTATTATCCTCTGCAATTTTTGCAATATGGATTATTAGATATAAAATTTCATTGTCATCTAAGGTGTAATTATATTTATCTTTAATAAATTTACTTATTTTCAAACAGCACATATAAGGTTGATGGTACTTGTCTTTTATTATATCGAGTAACTCATTTTCTAAAGGTTCGTGATCATTTTCAGGTTGTGAAAATAATCGGATAGAGAAATAGCGAAGATGTGTCACAAAACGACGATAATTTAACGATCCTATGTCGTACTCTATATTTAAATAATATTTGACTATATTAGTAATGCTTTGGATAAAGTGGGTCACTTTGTAGGTTTGCTGAACATTATCGTTTGTTCTAATACTGGCGATATGTAATGCAATAAATCCTGCTTCATCTTCTGGCATTGAAATGTTAAATCTATCATTAATTAATTTTAAGCCATAAAGACCAATATCAAACTCTTCGCTATAAAAATTTTTTATCTCCCACAATATTTTATTTCTTATAAAAGTCCCTTCTTTATACCGTTCAATGCTGGCTTGAATATGGTCAATCAATGCAATATAGATACTATCTTGTGTATCTAAGGTCATTTTTTCTTTTGCATACTGAATAATATTGTCCGCAATTTCTACGTAATCTAACGTAATATTCGATAAAAGATCGAGCACTCTCTGCGGACAATTTTTAGGACTTAAGATAAATTTTTTGGTTATTTGTTCAGATGTTATCTCATCACCTACTTTTTTGGCGTAGGCAATCCCTTTTCCCATGACGATAATTTCTTTTTCTGCTTCATCCAGAGAGATCACAACACTGTTATTTAATATTTTTTTAATTTTCATGTTCATCTGGCATGCTCAAAAATTTTCTTTTATTAAGGCTTAAAAACGCAAAAACCCATTTGTAGACAAAAAAATACTTTTCATCTACAAATGGGTTTTGTGTAGTAAGCCAGGTACTATTACAATCCCTACGTTCACTAGGACGTTAACATGGGATATTTATATCGTCAAACTTAGCACAGTAAAGTTAGTAATAGATCACATATTTATGTGACTTATAAAAAACATTTTATAGCTCACAAAAATTGTCATTATTAGATAATAAAAAAGAGAAATTAGAATGAAACCTTAAAAGAAAACTAAATCGCAAGTTTCAAATGCCCAAACTTCTCACGCTTCACTTTCATCTCTTCTTCAAGTCGATGGAACTCCTCCCCTGTTTCAATCGACGTAGAGATTGCGACCGAACGAATAAGTTGAGCGCGAGTTGGTTTTGTTGCTTGAATTAATTCGTTCTTTTTCATGCTAGCCTCACTTCAAACGAACGATAGTGTATTTTATCACCGTTGTTTTATATAACAACATAGATTACTGAATACTTTCGTATTGGTTGTGGAAAGAACGCATAGCTAAATGAATCGCTATCGACGCGAACTGACGCGTTAAAAGAAGAAAGTCGAGAACTACGAAGCGATACTGCATTTTGCATGCAACATCATTGTCTGAAATAAGCTCCTATTGGAATAGTAGCTTATTTCAGACAATGACTATGTTTTATTTTAAAATAAGGAAATTATATCAAAAAATTAAATTTTTAACAAAATGAAAATATCGTTAATTATATTAACTTACACTGAATATAAATAACCCATAATATGAGTATAACAAAAACCCTTATTATGGGTTATTTCCTCAATATATTGATATTATTGACTTAAGTTAAATTTATTATTGCATACAACGATCAATAATTCCTTTTTGATAGCCATTACCTATTAAAGTTTTAAAATCGATCGTTATAAACGTATTTACTCTTGACGTGGTTAACCCTATATTCAATTCCAGTTAAGTGTTTTTTTCGATTTAAAAGTAACGTTTTTTTCATTTTTATCTTCTTACAGAGTTATTTTTTAAGAGTAATAAGATATTAAGATAAATTGAGTAAACTATTTATTATTGGTTTATATTATGACAACAAATAAAGAGTTATTACGAAAAGAGATTGGAAGCTTTTTAAAAAAAGCAAGAAAGAATCAATCTCTCACAGGACATCAATTGGGCAAATTAATGCAGATTAGTCAGCAACAAATTTCGCGCTATGAACGAGGCGAATCCGGCATTAATATAGAAACTCTCGATGTTATGCTCAATATTTTAGGGAAAAATTGGTCAGAATTTTTTTTCTCCGTCATGATTAATTACTCAGGTGAAATGATGGAAATGAGAATACAGGAAAAAAAGCACTTTCTATAGAAGATTACTTTTCTATTTAATAATGAGTATGAAAAATATCCTATAGTCTATTTATAGTCTATAGGATCAACTATATCGCTTAGCGATAAATAAGGGACTTAAATAGCAACAGGATGATGCTGTTATTCATGCTGTAACTTTTACATTTCAAAAAATGAAACTAACACCCTTTATTTAAAAGAGTGAATGGTTTCTATTATATTTTTATTAGAAGGAAAAATAAATGAAATTAACTAAATTAGCGATTGCAACTGTATTTGCGGCATCTGTTGTTCCATTCAGCTCAATGGCCGATAACACAGGGACAATTAACTTTCTGGGCTCTGTTGTTAACACACCTTGCAATATTGAGCAGTCTTCTCTGAAACAAACTGTTGATTTTGGGCAGTTGTCACGTAAAGCATTAGAAAGTGGTAAAGCGGCGGAAGCAGATTTCGATATCAAATTTACAGGCTGTGATTTTGCTAACTTTGGCAAAGATACTGAAGGTAAACCTGTAGCAGTGAAATCAATGGAATTGGTATTTACTGGTCAAACTTATGCAGATAAAGACAATACATTGTTGGCAACTTCAACAGGAAATACAAACAACCTTGGTATTTTGATCGACGGTTTCGAATTCGGTAAAGCGACTGACGTATTACCTCGTATTGCAAACCAAACTGGTGATAACACATTAACTTTCAAGGCACTAGCTAAAGCAGTTGATACAACTAAAGATGTAGCTGAAGGTAAATTCAGTGCTATCTCTAACTTCCGTATCACATATCAATAAGTCGATAAATTGACCGCCAGCGAACACTGGCGGCCAATCTTGCTCACGAAGAGGGGCAAACGGTAATTTCTCCCTCTTCGTATTTTCAATTGAAAATCAATAAATTGATTTTCTTCGAATATTTAACAACCTCTAGTGACCGCCGTCAAACAGTTTTTGTTTGTTAGCAGTCAGATTACGGGCGGATTTTTGATGCCTGTTAGGGAGAGATGAGTGACTGTTTATCAACATGTTGGTCTGCAAATAACAGGGATCTTATTTTCGCTTATCTTTGGTGGTACACCAGTTTTTGCCGCAAAAGAGGTGGGTATGCGCCATGAAGGGGTGACTCAACTTGTTGGCAGTGTGATCTCAACGCCATGTTCGATTGTGATGTCAAATCGTTATCAAACGGTCGATTTTTCATCTTTAACGATGACAAAGCTTTCAACGGCAGTAGAACGAGAGCAACAAACTCGGCCGTTTGATATTGAGCTTCGTGATTGTGGCAGTGTGTATAGCACTATTGATAGCAAAACATGGACGATACGTTTTGATGGGCAAGGAGCTGACAATATCCATGCATTTGTCTTACAAGGGCCTTCCCAAGGTTTAGGAGTCTCTGTGCTTGATAACACGAAAAATATCTTGATACCTGGAGAAAGCTACCCTTTGTTTAAGAGTGTGTTACGGCAAGGTAAATCAGGGCAAACCCTCTTTTTACGTTATTTTTTACGGCTAGAGCTGACTGGGAAACCGTTACAAGCAGGAAGTTATCAGGGGCTAGTTCGTTTTTTTATCGATTATCAATAAAGCATAGAAACACTTCTTCAATAATAACATTGAGGACGGCATTTTTGTTGTCTTGGGGATGGTACAGAGCATGATGTTCAAACTTAGCAAAATAAGGCTGGCCGTTTTATTGGCGGTGAGCGTCAGTGCATGCACGGTGTATGCAACAGAATTCAATACAGATGTATTGGATGCAGAAGATATGCAAAACGTGGATATGAGCCAATTTTCTGTTGCCGGTTATGTGCCTCCCGGAAACTATGTATTAACCGTTTTTGTTAACGGGCAGCGCTTAGGCGCGCCTCGTGATATTGCGGTCCTTGAACAAAATGCTCAGCACCAAGCAACTTGTATACCGGCTAATTTATTGGATCTGATTGGTTTGAAAGATTCGGCAAAAGAAAAAGTCACGACTTATGATAATGGCCAGTGCCTCGATCTTTCCGCATTAAAAGGTATGCAATCGATAATTGAATTGCCCACGCTATCACTGAAAATCACCATTCCACAATTATGGATGGAATATCGTGATCCTAACTGGACACCACCTGCATTATGGGAAGAAGGGATTAATGGGGCTTTTGTTGATTACAACGCGAATGTTTCGGTGACCGAAGAGAACAAAGGCAACAAGCGTACTTATTTATCTGCTAATGGTACGGCGGGTATTAACCTAGGTGTTTGGCGTTTACGTGGCGACTATAACGCGACCTATCAAAAGCAGCACGGCGGCAGTAATCCACAAGAAACGCATAATTTTGATTTTAGCCGATTATATGCGTTTACGTCTTTGAAGAAACTTGCCTCCATTTTAACCATTGGGGAAAACTACTTCTATTCCGCTGTATTTGAGTCATGGCAATACACAGGTCTTTCCTTAGAAAGTGACGACCGTATGTTACCGCCTAAATTAGTAGGTTATGCACCAGAAATTATTGGTGTGGCAAATACCAATGCTACGGTCATTGTTCGTAGCCAAGATCGAATTATTTTAGAAACTACAGTACCTCCGGGCCCATTCCGTATTCAGACGTTAGACAGTGGTGTACGTGGTGTACTTGATGTGACGGTGCGTGAAGAAAATGGCGAAGAGAAAAAATTTAGCATTAGTACGGCCTCGCTACCTTATTTAACCCGTCCCGGACGCATTATTTATAAATTAGTTGCAGGTAAAACACGCTATGACGGCCATAACCTGACCGGTAAACCTGTAATTGGTGGTGAATTGTCGTATGGTTTGTCCAATGCATGGTCACTATATGGGGGCTCACAACTTAATAGTGATTACCAAACTGCGGCGATTGGTATTGGTCGAGACTTGTTTGTTTTCGGTGCTTTGTCATTCGATATTACACAGTCTTTCGCCCATTTTACCAACCAAACTCTGCAAGGACGCTCATTTCGCCTCAACTATGCAAAGTCGTTTGATGCGTTACGTACGGATATTACCTTCGCGGGTTACCGATTTGCGGATAGAAATTACCGCACCCTCACTCAGTTTATGGATCAAGAGCGGACAGGGTACGTGGTGCGAGCACCAAAAGAAAACTATCAAATTTATTTGAATAAGTATTTTGATAATTTCAATTTATCGCTGAATTATCAATACAGTACTTATTGGCAAGATAAGCCACAGACACAGTATGGATTATATGCCAGCACCAATATCAGTATTCCCATGCTATCACAGCAAGATGCCAATATTTCATTATCGGCAATGCGTACTGAGCGTAATAACGGGTATAGAGATGATGCGATCAACCTGTATTTAACGATTCCTTTGTATAACGGGCACAATATTACCTTTTCCGAGCTGTATTCGCGCGCCGGGGGTAATACCCAATATAACCATAGTATTGGGTATAGCGGCTATAGCGACCGTGATAATTACAGCCTGAATGTTGGCTATAATCACGGACAAAATATGGAAAGTCAATCGAGTATCAGTGGCTATTATTCACGTGACTTATCGCAAGCTAACTTATCGGCGAACGCTAGTTATGTGCCGCAACAATATCGTAGTTTTGGGGCTTCAATTAACAGTGGGATCACCGCGACGGCTCATGGGGTCGCTTTACACCGTAGCGCGAATGGCGACACGCGTCTAATGGTTGAAACACCAGGGGTGAGAGATGTACCTCTAGATAGCGGTGTGATCAAAACTAACCGTTTTGGGCTTGCGGTTATTCCTAACGTGAATAGTTATCGTAAATCGACAGCATCGATTAATACCAGCCAGCTACCGGAGAATCTAGAAACATTGCAATCAACGACGGATATCACCTTAACCAAAGGCGCGATTGGTTATCGCAGCTTATCAGTGATGAAAGGTGAAAAGCTATTTGCCATTTTATCGTTGAATAATGGTAAAAATCCGCCGTTTGGTGCCAGTGTACGTAATATCGATAACCGTGAATTAGGCATTGTTGGAGAAGATGGTGTGACGTGGTTGGTTGGTATTTCTCCTCAAGAGACACTCTCTGTTTATTGGGCCGGAGAAAAGCAATGTGAATTACAAATGCCTGACAATATCACATCATTATCAAGCATGTTATTACTACCATGCTCTCCAGTCATTCCCGCATTATCAACGGGTAATGCAACGCCAGAAAAATAATTTTTAGTTCGTTTTATGAGGTGAATTATGTTGAATTTAGGTCATGGGTTATATCGTGTAGTAGCAGGGGTTGCAGCATTAGTTTCAATCAGTGCTTACAGTGCCGTTACATTAGATAGAACTCGTATTATTTTTCCTGGCTCTGAAAAGTCAATTAACGTGACTATTTCTAATGATAATCCAGAAGAAGCTTACTTAGCTCAAAGTTGGATTGAAGACTTACAGGGTAATAAACTGACCAAAGGTGCGATCTTAGCAACGCCTCCGTTGCAACGCATTGAGCCTAGCAGTACCAGTTTAGTTCGTTTAAGTACGACGCCTGAATTGAGCAAACTGCCACAAGACCGAGAGTCAGTGTTTTACTTCAATTTGCGTGAAGTACCACCAAAATCTACCGATGGCAATACATTACAAATCGCGTTGCAATCACGAGTAAAACTGTTTTATCGCCCACATGCTATTTTAGCTGAGTCGGAAACAAAGTGGGCACATAAGGTCACATTAACCAAAATCGCAAAAGGTTATCGCATCAACAATAACACCCCCTTTAATTTAACCGTAATTGGGTTAGGAAATAGCAAAGCGGCCTCTGAACAAAATTCATTTGATGTCGTCATGGTACCACCTAAGTCAATACAAGATGTAGTGTCACCAGCGTTATCCACACCGTATCTCACGTACATTAATGATTATGGCGGCAAGCCGACGCTGGCGTTTCGTTGCCAAGGTGATACATGCGCTGTTACGGGTGAACAGTAATTTCAAAGGGTTTAGCTAACGGGGAAAGATGATGCGCAAAGACAATATTTTCATGAAATTAACATGGTACAAAGCCGCATTACTCATTGCGTGCAGTGTATTCGGTCAATTGGCCAACGCTGAGCTCCCTGTGGCGAATACACCAGTAAATCAATCGGACTATGAACCGTTGCATCAAGGACGAATACAAGTGAGTGCCACACTATTTAATGCTCCATGTAATTTAAGTCTAGATAAAACGTTGCGTTTAACAGGGTGTGGCGCAGGAAATGATTACCGAGAAATGAAATTATTTGATGCCACTGCTAATACGCCAACAAGTATACGATTTTATGATGTGCAACGCGATGTGTTTTCAGTGCGTTATCCGCTTTCATTGCCTAATGGGGATAATCCAATTCGCCTGCCAATATTGATGAGTGATCGGCATACATTGCGTTTAGAGGTGAGCTATGAGTAAGGCTACGATGCATTTTTGGTTATTTCCTGTGGTACTTCTAAGTTGCCCAGCTCAGACATGGGCAGCGAACAGCTTGGATGTTGAGTTTAGTGGAGAATTGGTCAGTACTGCATGCCAAGTAGCAGCAGAATCCATCAATAAAAAGATCACACTGTACAACTTACGTTGGCAATTTATTAATGAAAATACGACCAGTGCAGTGACGCCTTTTTCCATTGCCATTGATAAATGCAGTGAAACGGATTTGCAAAAAAGTATCAAACTGACTTGGCAAAGTCAGGAATTAGTCAACATTGGTGGTGATAGTTTTTTAACTACCAAAGGTGACAGTGGGGTGGTGCTAGGGATCATTGATCATGATGAAAAACCTATTGTGTGGAATAAGCCAATGACGATTGGTGATGTTAGTGTCGTTGAGGGTTTACAACAATTTGATTTTGGCGTTTTTGTTCGCAAGCCTGCTACAGGGGAAGCAAAAATTGGCGATTTTTCCAGTATCGTAACCTTTAATGTGGAGTACGAATAGTGACCATACTTAACCAAATACAAAAACCGTTAGGGTTACTCCTCTTGTTCACAGCATTAGGCAGTTCAGCCGACGTATTAGTGGAGGTTACCGCCAGCATGGTCGACCCAGCTTGTAACATTCGCAGTGAAAATAGCAGTTCACCGTTGAAAATTGGTTTTGGTACGCTCAATCCAGAGTCTCTCAGTAAATCGACGGCAGTGAAAGATTTTTCACTCTATATATCGGGGTGTAATTTCAATAATAGCCTCGCGATCATGTTGAACCCGAAAGGGAGAAGCACCTTGTTATACAACGGAAAAAATATTCTCGCCACCAGTATCGATGGCTTAGGGATTGATTTTAAAGAAGTGACGGGCGGAACGGTGCGTGCGCTGGAAATGAGTAAAAAACAACAAATCTATCCCGAACGGGTGAATTCGACATTATACCGTATGGATTTACAGGCACAGTTAGTCAATGCGGTGCCAATCAATCAGTTGACGCTGGGGAAATTTACTTCAACTGTCACCCTTGCTGTGACTTATAACTAGTAGGATCATTTTATTATGTTGGACTTAAAAGGTACTATTCCTACACACTGGTTGCTATCTTTTCAAAAAAAGAAAATTTGGTGTGGCTTAATTTCCTTGGGTGGCTTGTTACTTCCATCAATTGCATTCGCAAACTATGCACCTAAGATTGTTGATCCAAGTGCTGGTTATAAAGTAAATCTGAATAATAATACGTCAATTAGTACTTCACCTTATATTGGTTCTGATGGATTAAATTATTATCAAATAGGCCAAACAATAAAACTTCAGGAGATGATGGTAAGTGGTAATGTTCTTTGCGTAGGAACAACATGGGGAGATGTGAGTTCCCATCAATTGGGACAAACAGCTTACCATAAAATGTTTATATACCCTAGCCCAGCCAATATAACTATCAATAATAGTGATGCTTACATTATCAATAATAATGTGTTAATGACAGTGTATAATGATATGTCTGAATGGACGCTATTGGATGAATCTATAGGCTGTTCTAATCCAAGGTCAGATACTTATTCAGTTCCTGTTTCGGGCTTTGTGACTCCTAGGCGACTTACACTGACATTTTATATTAGAGATAATATTATTGATGGAAAGATCATTATTCCTGCAATGGATCTTGCAGGATATGTTAGAGCTTTTGTTAAGCCACTTAAAACACCTGATTTTACTTCATGGCCAATAGGAACTAGCTCTGCACCTGTAAGGATTTTACCATCCTCAATTAATCTCAACGCATCTTGTAGTACGATGAGCAGTACAGGGCAAGCCGAAACGATTAATTTACGCCATGGTAATCTAAATACGTTAAATTACGATAGCGTAGTTACTGAAAATGTGACTTATAGCTGTAAGTTTTCGATTCCAACAAAAGTCCGATTACATCTGGATTATGCTACTGACAGTGATCCGCAAAAACGATTACCAATGACGAATAGTCAGAATAGCAATTATAAAATTTACAGTGAATTAACTATGACCGATGAAATAACTGGTCAAACGGGGAAAGATTTTAAAATTGATATTAAAGATTTAAGAACCATTAAGATAACAAGTCATATTCAAGGCAGTAATGCCGTAGCAGGTGACTATAAAGGCTCCGCTTGGCTGATAGCGACATTTGATTAAGTTGTTTTTTATTTAAAAATAGTGTCAATCAAGGCACTATTTTTACTTACGAATAGTAAGTCGCTACCTTCGTAATTATCAGCAAGTCTCACAAAAAACCGCGAGCAACTCGCTAAAGTCCTCGAAGAAATTAATTATATCCGTAATCGAGCACCTGAAATATTGATGAGTTCTCGTAGTGCCTGAACCTTAGCGCCTCGTCCATTAATTTCACGCACAAGCTCTATCACATTTTTTTCGGGTTACTTCATGCGCCATAAGCTCACCTAAAACACGGACAGCATCGGCTTCAAGTATACGACGAACTTCTATTTACCCTTTCTTCTTTCTTGAGCCAGAAATAATTTTACCGTCTTTGCCTTTACTAGCTTCGAGATGATCAACTAAATAAAGCTCAACAAGTTCTTTTACTGTTAACTGTGTTTTTTGCGACTGACGTTGTTCTTGTTTTTATATTGCTTTTCTTCTTTTAGTTCAGAGACAGGGCTTCGTCGTGACTGCTCCCCGTTCGCATTGAGAAAGGGCTTACGGCATTTTTCGCTAAAAGTAAGATATCTTAATATCTATTGCATAGCCAAATACACATAACACTACACTTTCACAGAACATCATAAAAATAAGCCATCACTCATACTTTTATTGGCAAAGATATTTAGATGATTAAAGCAACACACTGAAACCTTATGGTATGATGCCGTATTATGTTTGTGAAATAAAACCAGATAGAGTTTAACAACCAACACTCACAAACGAGATAAACTTCAATACGTTAAGAAAGACGACACCATGACTGACAGCCAAAATTTCGAATCCCACACCCCCATGATGCAGCAGTATCTTAAGCTTAAGGCAGAGCACCCAGAAATCTTACTGTTTTATCGTATGGGTGACTTTTATGAACTGTTTTTTGATGATGCTAAAAAAGCCTCACGCTTATTAGATATTTCATTAACAAAACGAGGTCAGTCGGCAGGTCAACCTATTCCTATGGCTGGCGTTCCTCATCATGCGGTTGAAAATTATCTGGCTAAATTAGTGCAATTGGGGGAATCCGTTGCCATCTGTGAACAAATTGGAGATCCGGCCACCAGCAAAGGCCCTGTTGAGCGTAAAGTGATCCGTATTGTCACACCGGGCACCGTTACGGACGAAGCGCTACTTGAAGAGCGCCAAGACAATCTATTAGCCGCTATCTGGCAAGATAAAAATGGCGCTTTTGGTTATGCCACTTTAGATATCACCTCTGGACGTTTTCGGGTCACTGAAATGCCGGATAGCGAAAGTATGGCTGCTGAACTGCAACGCACTCACCCAGCAGAACTACTCTATCCAGAAACCTTTGAGTCAATGGCATTAATTGAGCGTCAGCAAGGTTTACGCCGGCGTCCAATTTGGGAGTTTGAGTGTGAAACCGCCAAACAACAACTTAATTTACAGTTTGGAACCCGTGATTTAACTGGATTTGGTGTTGAAAATGCCCGACTTGCACTTTGTGCTGCAGGTTGCTTATTACAATATGTTAAAGATACGCAACGCACTGCGTTGCCTCATATTCGTAGCATTACCATGGAGCGTCCGCAAGATACCATTATCTTAGATGCAGCCACTCGCCGTAATTTAGAATTAACCCAAAATCTTGCTGGCGGTTGTGATAACACCTTGGCATCTGTACTTGATCTGTGCGTGACCCCAATGGGAAGCCGTATGCTCAAACGTTGGATACACACCCCTTTACGCCAGCGTGAACAGTTAATTAAACGCCAAGATGCGATTAGTGCCTTACAACCCCTCTATTTTGAATTACAGCCTTTTTTACGTCAGGTGGGTGATTTAGAGCGGGTACTTGCTCGTTTAGCATTGCGATCCGCTCGTCCTCGTGACTTATCACGTATGCGCCATGCCTTTCAACAATATCAAGATATCCACCAAGTGCTTGATCAGGCGGATATGCCCTATATTACAGAATTACAGCAGCGTATCAGCCAGTTTGATGAGTTGCGTGAATTACTGGAAAATGCCATTGTTGAAACACCACCCGTATTAGTACGCGATGGAGGGGTGATAGCCCCAGGTTATAATGCAGAATTAGATGAATGGCGAGCACTGGCTGACGGTGCGAGTGACTATCTTGAAAAGCTTGAAGTTCGTGAACGTGAAAAATGGGGTATTGATACCTTAAAGGTTGGCTTTAATGGGGTTCATGGTTACTACATACAAGTCAGTCGCGGCCAAAGCAATTTAGTTCCAATGCACTATGTGCGTCGTCAAACACTGAAAAATGCTGAACGCTATATTATTCCTGAACTAAAAGAGTATGAAGACAAGGTATTAACCTCTAAAGGTAAAGCATTAGCGATTGAAAAAATGCTCTACGAAGAGCTTTTCGAAAAACTATTACCTCATCTAACCGCCTTACAAACCAGTGCCGAAGCGTTAGCTGAAACCGATGTTCTGGCTAATCTCGCTGAGCGTGCAGAATCACTCAATTATACACGCCCTGAATTAACAGAAAAAACAGGTATTCAAATCACTGGTGGACGTCACCCTGTTGTAGAACAAGTACTGAGTGAGCCATTTATCTCAAACCCTCTACAACTCGCGCCTCAACGCCGTCTACTCATTATTACCGGCCCTAATATGGGCGGTAAAAGTACCTATATGCGTCAAGCGGCATTAATTACGCTACTGGCTTATATTGGTAGTTTTGTGCCCGCAGAAAAGGCGGTAATAGGCCCAATTGATCGTATTTTTACCCGCGTGGGTGCCTCTGACGATCTGGCTTCGGGTCGTTCAACATTTATGGTGGAAATGACAGAAACCGCAAATATCCTTCATAATGCCACTGAAAACAGTTTAGTGTTAATGGATGAAATTGGCCGTGGCACTTCTACTTATGATGGGCTTTCTCTCGCTTGGGCTTGTGCCGAAAATTTAGCGAATCGCATCAAAGCAATGACACTCTTTGCCACACACTATTTTGAATTAACGACACTGCCAGAAAAACTAGAAGGCACTGCCAATATTCACTTAGATGCGGTAGAGCATGGAGAAACTATTGCCTTTATGCACAGTGTTCAAGAAGGTGCTGCCAGTAAAAGTTATGGTTTAGCGGTTGCGGCATTAGCCGGTGTGCCAAAAGAGGTGATCCGCCGTGCAAAGCAGAAATTAAAAGAGCTGGAAACCCTATCAGGTCATTCAGGGGCAAGCCATGTAGAAACGTCACAACTGATGTTATTAGCAGATATTGAGCCTTCTGAAGTTGAATTAGCATTAAATAAAATTGATCCGGATTCATTAACACCAAAACAAGCGTTGGAATTGCTCTATCACTTAAAAGAGCTAAATAAATAACAAAAGAAAAGCCGATTAGTTAATTTAACTAATCGGCTTGATAACGCATTGAGCACCTAAAGCAACTAGTTCATCTTAAAAAGTGCCTCTATGCATAATCCTTGCCCTTGCAGAATATCTTTTAAACGACGCAATCCCTCAACTTGGATCTGACGAACCCGCTCTCTTGTCAAACCAATTTCTCGACCAACATCTTCTAATGTTTCAGCCTCGTAACCCAGTAATCCAAAGCGACGCGCTAATACTTCACGCTGTTTTGGATTTAATTCAAATAACCATTTTACGATATTTTCCTTGAGGTTATTATTTTGAATGGTTGCTTCTGGCCCTTCTTCATTTTCGTCTGAAATAATATCTAGTAAGGCTTTATCTGAATCCCCACCAATCGGTGTATCAACAGAAGAAATACGTTCATTTAAACGTAGCATTTTGCTGACATCATCAACCGGTTTATCCAGCGTTTGCGCAATTTCTTCAACACTTGGCTCATGATCGAGCTTATGTGCTAATTCTCTTGCGGTTCTTAAATAGACATTGAGTTCTTTAACGATATGAATGGGGAGGCGAATAGTGCGGGTTTGGTTCATAATGGCACGTTCAATAGTTTGACGTATCCACCATGTGGCATAGGTTGAAAAACGAAATCCTTTTTCAGGATCAAACTTTTCAACAGCACGAATAAGGCCTAAATTACCTTCTTCAATTAAGTCAAGAAGAGCTAACCCTCGGTTCGTATAACGGCGAGATATTTTAACAACTAAACGTAGATTACTCTCTATCATCCGTTGTCTTGACGGGATATCACCTCGTAACGCTCTACGAGCAAAGAATACTTCTTCTTCAGCACTCAACAATGGAGAATAGCCAATTTCTCCTAAATAGAGCTGAGTTGCATCTAACGCACGCTGATTGACTCCTTCAATGAGTTCAATTTCATCTTGAGCGTCAGATTCATTTTCAGCCTCTTTTGTTGCGGCTGCTTCATCGAACTCTTCCATGTTCTCATCAATATCATCAGTATATAACTCGTCTACTCTTAGCGTACTTTGGCTCATCAGCTGCTCCTACCCTTGATAATTTAGGTAAACGACGCTCTTAATGAGATCGATTTACCAGTTTATCGCTGTGTCACGACACAACGGGTTTACTGATTTTCCCTTGTAACGAATTACAAAATAAAAAAATAACATAATCTGTTTTACTGTTAATTTACTTTATAGTTTATTCAATATATTTATTAACTATAAGTATTAGTTATTAACAGCAATTATTATTATTTTACGTATATTTATCTATACGTATATTCACTGTTTAACAAGCAATATGTGACAATGTACATCAAAAAAAAGATAAACAAAAATCCGCAATAATAAAATAATATTCAATAATATATATTATTCTAAAGATAAGACAAAAAATAAACCTATAATAAAAACAATAAGTTAATTCAATACACTATCTTTGAATACATTAGATTTTTATTCATACTTTTAACTAACGTTTTTTAGCATACTCATTCATTGTTCGATAATCAACAGTCTAATTTAATCTTATCTATAATTTGACAGAAATATCTCATTTTGTTTACGTTCCAACTAAGCAATCTTACTTAGTGAAAGAAATTTATTTTCAAGGTTTTAATTAATTTAATAACTAAAAAAGCCCTTTTGTTAATATTAACAAAAGGGCTTAATTTTCAGATTATTCACTAACAACGTTAAGCGTTTATTTATCTTTTAGGTAAATAGCTCATTGGGTTAAGTGATTTTTCTTTATAACGGATCTCAAAGTGTAATCGAACAGAACTAGTACCAGTACTTCCCATGGTCGCAATTTGCTGTCCTGCATTTACATTTTGCTGTTCACGTACCAAGATTGTATCGTTATGAGCATAAGCACTGAGATATTCATCATTATGTTTAATGATAACTAAATTACCATAACCTCGTAATGCGCTCCCTGCATAAACCACTTTACCTGCGGCTGTTGCCACAATGGGTGAACCTCGTGTACCACTAATATCAATACCTTTATTACCACCAGGTGCATTTGAGTAGCTCTCAATAATTTTACCTTGTGCTGGCCATACCCATTTACCTGTTGCGGCTGCAGGTTTAGAGGTTGCCGTTGTGTTATTACTGGTTGTTGCCGAAGTTGTTGGTGTCGAAGTCGTTGTCTTTGGCGGTGTCGTTGTTGTTGGTTTCGTGATCAACGGTCCCATTGAGCTATTATTATTTGACGGCTTAGTTTGTGCTGTCTGAACACCTTCACTACTTGGTTTATTAATTACCGAAGTATTTACATTGGTATTGGTACCGGTATTAACTTGACGGTTACCAATCTTAAGTACTTGTCCAACATTTAAGCTATATGGCTCTGGAATATTGTTCATCGAGGCCAAATCTTTTACATCACTATCCGTGATCCACGCAATATAAAACATTGTATCGCCACGTTTAACCGTATAAGTGTTACCGCTGTAATTCCCTTTAGGGATATTGTCATAATTGCGGTTATACACAATACGTCCGCTACCATCCGTATTGACATTTTGGGGGGTAACATTTTGCGTACGAGGCTGGCTTTGAGGCTGCGCGGTTGTGTTATTCACTCTAATAGAAGGAGGAGGCGTTGTTTGTAACGGAGTTGAACCTCTTTCAATAGGTGTTGCCACTCCTGCATTACTGTTAGTTGTAACAGGTGATGTAGAAACGGTACGATTTGACGAACTATCATTGACAGAGGTTATCGGTGCAGGACGATAAGGCGTGTCGGCACAGCCTGTTAATGCAAATCCGATTACCGAACACATGATTGCCCAGCGGACATGCTTAATTGGGCTTTCTGAATTCATACTTCCTTCTCCCTTTTAAAAGGCATTAGCGTCTAGCAATTTGTTGAGTAACACAAAGAGACTGCAATTTTTTGAAAATATTTCATTTATTAGTGCAGATTACGACAAGCTACAAAAAAGCAGTAATAAAAAATGGTCAGATTTATCTGGAAGTTATGCTAACTCACCCGCAATTAGGGGGACAAAGCGTACAGCCTCGATAGATTGATAGTGAAAATCATTACCTAAACGACGAATAAACTTAAGCATCTGCTGCTGTTCACCGACAGGAATGATCATCCTGCCACCATCAGCTAATTGCATCAAGAGTCGTTGCGGTACTTCTGTTGCACAGGCAGTAACAATAATAGCATTAAAGGGGCCTTTTGATACCCAACCTTCCCAACCATCGCCATGACGAGTCGAAATATTATGTAAATCAAGGTGTTTAAAGCGTCGTTTTGCCTGCCACTGCAATATTTTTATCCGTTCAACTGAACTGACATGATGCACTAAGTTTGCTAATACTGCAGTTTGATAACCAGAGCCTGTGCCAATCTCTAACACAGAATCCGTTGCTTGTAATTCAAGCAGTGATGTCATTTTAGCAACAATATAAGGCTGTGAAATAGTTTGACCATTACCAATAGGTAAAGCCGTATTTTCATAAGCCTTATGGGAGAGCGCTTCATCAATAAATAGCTCTCGGGGTACTTTGCTCATAGCTTCCAACAGACGCTCATCATTGATGCCGTGTTGTTTTAACATTGTCAGTAAGTCTTTCATTGACCGACTTAACATGTTTTTTCGACCTCTGCTTTATTTAACCAATCTTTTAATAACTCAAGCGCTTTATACGCTGTTGAATCAACATGTAATGGTGTGATGGAAACATAACCTGCATCAACCGCTGCAAAATCTGTATCCGGCCCCACATCATTTTTTTCGCCAGGAGGCCCGATCCAATAAAGGGTATTTCCTTTCGGATCTGTTTGTGTATAAACATGTTGTGAAGCATGACGACTTCCACAACGTGTTATACGAAAACCTTTGATCTCCGCTAACGGAATATCAGGCACATTAATATTTAAAATATTCCCAGCTCTTAAAGGCACTCGTTGTAGCATAGCTAAAACATCACAAGTCACTTGGGCTGCTGTGTCAAAATGCGTTTCGCCATCAAGTGATACCGCAATCGCAGGTAAACCTAAGAACCGGCCCTCTGTAGCGGCAGCAACAGTACCTGAGTAAAGCACATCATCCCCTAAATTAGGGCCATGATTAATGCCAGACACCACAATATCTGGACGCGGTCTGACGAGATGATTAACACCGAGATAGACACAATCCGTGGGTGTACCTTCAACTATCGCGATATCACCATTTTCATGTCGCTGTTTACGTAACGGTCTATCAATAGTTAATGAGTTGGATGCTGCACTACGATTGCGATCAGGTGCGACAATTTGTACATCATAACGCTGGCGTAAGGCTTTTGCGAGTGTCTGTATCCCTTTTGCCATAACACCATCGTCATTACTCACTAATATTTTCAGCATCAATATTCCCTAATAATATCAATTCACGGACAACGCTAGTGGCAAAACTTCCTGCTGGCAAAAAGAACGATAAAGAAACCGTAGTATCATCTAGCCAATGCCATGACATATTTTCTGGTAGCAAATTAATCGCACGGCGAGTGGTATCAACTCGCTCTTGTTGCGCTAATGACCATAATGCTTCGTAGTCAGCTAAGTTGTCGGTTTCAAATATCAGTGCTTGAGTTTGTGTACCTAAGTCACCTTTACCCGGCAATGGAGCGGTAATATGTATATCATGCTCTTCATAGCGTGTTTGTGTTTGGGCAAGTTCCGCTTCTTCTGCCACAAACCAACTTCTTTTACCGTGCAATTGCATCGCATCACCACAAAGCACTTGAGTATAAATATGACGCTCAAGTCGTTGGCTCACCAGATGATTAAACATCGCACTACGTGCTGCTGAGAGATAAAAGCTACGTTTGCTACGCTCTTTTACCCGAATTTCATTGGTTGCCCAACGCCATGCTTGGCGTAAATTGTCGCCATTACGACCAAAGCGTTGCACACCAAAATAGTTAGGAACCCCTTGTTTTTGTATCTCTACTAGACGAGTTTCCACCGATGTCACATCGGAGATATCACGTAATACTAAGGTGAAATGGTTCCCTTTTAATGTACCAATTCGTAGCTTACGTTGCTGGCGGGTGGTTGTTAATATTTCGCAACCTTCTAACGTAAATTGACTAAAGTCGGGCATCTCTTTACCCGGCATACGCAAACAAAACCATTGTTCCGTAACCGCATTTCTGTCTTTGAGCCCAGCATAACTAGCATCTCGAGGATGAATACCGGCAAATTTAGCTAACTTTTCAGCCACAAAAGCCGTATTACAACCTGTTTTTCTGACTCTAACCATCACGTGTTCGCCTTCACCATCTAAGGTAAAGCCGAGATCTTCGCTGACCTTAAAATCTTCTGGTGTCGATTTTAATCGCCCTGTCGCTGTCGGTTTGCCATGTAGCCAATGAAGTTCTGGTAAATCACTCATTAAGATAAAGACTCTTTGATTAATAACACCACCGCTTCACAAGCTATACCTTCTTTGCGTCCTACAAAACCTAATTTCTCAGTAGTGGTCGCTTTAACATTGATATCATCGACATGACAATGGAGATCTTCAGCAATATTGACACGCATTTGTGGAGTATGAGGTAGCATTTTAGGTGCCTGAGCAATAATAGTGACATCAAGATTACCAATACGGTAACCTTTAGCCATCACTCTTGAAAAGGCTTCGCGCAATAATACTCGGCTATCCGCACCTTTATAAGCCGGATCTGTATCAGGAAATAATGTACCAATATCGCCCATCGCAACAGCACCTAAAATGGCATCTGTCACCGCATGTAGTACAACATCGCCATCTGAATGGGCTAGGAGACCTTGTTCATAAGGAATTCTCACACCACCAATAATAATTGGGCCTTCTCCGCCAAATTTATGTACATCATAACCGTGTCCAATTCTCATATTATGTGTTCCTTATGCTGGTAATTTGTCGAGAGAGGAAAAATTCTGCAAGAGCCAAGTCTTCTGGTTGTGTGACTTTTATATTATCCGCACGGCCTTTAACTAATAAGGGTTCATATCCACCAAACTCCATCGCAGATGCTTCATCAGTAATGGGTACGTTTTGTGCCAATGCGTTTTCAAGATTTTGTTTTAACAAGGCCGCTGGGAAAAATTGTGGCGTTAAAGCATGCCATAGCGTGTCTCTTGCCACTGTTTTTTCAATATGGTTATCTTGTTGATGACTACGTTTCATCGTATCACGCACAGGAGAGGCTAAGATCCCACCACAAAATTGAGGATCAAGATGGTTATCATCAATGATTTGAATAAGATTATCCAAATCACTAAAGGACAGGCAAGGTCTTGCCGCATCATGAACTAGCGCCCATGTATTTTGCGCAAGATGTTCTGTAATATAGCGAAGCCCTGATAATACCGAATCAGCACGTTGTCCCCCTCCTTTAACGACAATAATTCGTTTATCTTTAGCAAGAGCTAGGTGATAAAAATAGTCATCTTCTGGGTTAATTGCGACAATAATTTGCGAAATGCGTGGATGTTTTAATAGCGCATTAATAGTATGTTCAAGGATAGTCAATCTGCCAATTTTAAGGTATTGCTTCGGGCAGGTTGCTTGCATTCGACTACCTATGCCGGCAGCGGGAATAACCGCCACAATAGGAAAAGTAGAGTTTGGTATATTCATTATAGTATTTATATCAAGGCACACTATTAATTCAACAAATTAACGACGTGGTTGGGATTTATCATTAACAATACGATAAAAGCTTTCATTAGGCTTTATCATGCCAAGTTCACTACGAGCACGCTCATCTAACGCTTCTTGCCCGCCATTGAGGTCATCAATCTCCGCAAATAAGCGATCATTACGCGACTTTAATTGTGCGTTTTGCGCTAATGCAGATTCAACTTCTTGACTTACTTTGTTGTAATCATGAATACCATTTTTACCTAACCACAATGAATATTGTAGAAAACCAAGTAAGATCAGAAGTAAGACTGTTAATTTCCCCATTACCACCCCCAAAATGAATGGGCTAATCATCCCACAACTCTCCCATCTGCGCCACAAAAGCGCGCAGATATATTACATGAATATTCGTATTCCCCCCACCCTTAACATAAACAATCACGCTATTTTTCAGATAAAGTATAAGTTATATGCTTAAAAGCGCGTTTTTATCTACTGGAGTGGTAAGTAAAGAAGTGGTATTTACACTGTATTTGCCGCCAAATCAGTTTATTAAAAAACCCCTTCTATCCCTACATATTTTCCCAGATAAGAGAAAATGATGTAGAGATATGATTAGCGGTAAATTTGTTGTTGCTGTAAATAAGCGAGGATTTGTTGTGTAAGCTCATTAATCGCGAGTGAGCCGTCTAAATGAATTTCTGGCGCAGTGGGTGGTTCATAAGGTGAATCAATGCCGGAAAACTGTTTGATCTCTCCTCGTCGTGCTTTTTGATAGAGGCCTTTAGGATCACGTGCTTCACAAAGGGCTAAAGGTGTATCAACAAAGATCTCAATAAATCGCCCTTGAGCAAACCTTTCTCTTACTTGTTGTCTATCTTGCTGATAAGGAGAAATAAATGCTGTTAAGACAATTAATCCGGCATCGACCATTAGTTTAGCCACTTCCCCTACACGACGAATATTTTCATGCCTATCTTGTTCACTAAACCCAAGATCATGGCATAAACCATGGCGTAAATTATCACCATCTAATAAATAGGTGCGAATAGGCGCATGGATTGTCGAGTACTGATATAAGGTTTGCTCTAGCGCATCAGCCAGTGTTGATTTACCTGAGCCAGATAACCCAGTAAACCAAAGTACACATCCTTTGTGTACCTGTTGTGCTTCACGCTCTTTTAACCCTATTTGATGAGGATGCCAGACAATATCTTGATGTATCGTCACTATTTTCCTCCCAGTAAGTCTCTTGCGCCCCAATGCGGAAAATGGCGGCGGATCAACTGATTGAGTTCAATTTCAAACGCATCGTATTGGGAAGTTGTGGGTTGCACGTTGTCGCGAATTTCTCGAATAAGACCAGCACCCACCGTGACATTGCTTAATCTATCAATAAAAATAAGCCCCCCTGTTTGTGCATTAAGTTGATAGTTATCCAGCACCAATGGCTCTTCAAATAATACTTCAACATGCCCAATGGCATTTAGCGCTAAACTTTCGGTCACTTGTTGAGTGAGCTTATCCACATCAACTTGATAGTGAATATTCTCTATTTTGGCACGACTTTTTTTTCCCGCCACTTTGATATCAAGGGTTTGCCCCTGTACTAACGGTTGTTCTGACATCCATACGATATCCACCAACGCATGATTGCTAACATTAGCAGTAGTATCGTTAGCATCAACAATAATGTCGCCACGACTAATATCGATTTCATCCGCTAACAGCAGTGTAATCGCTTGACCCACTTGCGCCTGAGTCAGATCGCCATCAAAAGTCACAATACGTTTAATGGTTGAACGCTGTCCTGAGGGTAATACTTTGATTTGTTGTCCTTGATAAAGAGAGCCTGATGAAACTGTGCCACTGTAGCCTCTAAAATCTAAATCAGGACGATTCACATACTGTACAGGAAAACGCAATCTTTGAGATTTAGCCCCTAATTTAAATTTAACCGGCGCATCTTCAAGTAATGCCAGCAGTGTTTTTCCTGTATACCAAGGCATATTTAATGAAGGAGATACTACATTATCTCCCTCCAGTGCAGAGATAGGCACAAATTCGATAGTGAGATCGCGCGGTAATTGTTGTGCAAAGTGCAGGTAATCTTGTTGGATCGACTCAAAGATCTCTTGTTGATAATCAAGTAGATCCATTTTATTAATCGCGACCACTAAGTGACGGATCCCAAGGAGTGTGCTAATAAAACTATGGCGGCGAGTTTGCTCTTGTACCCCTTTTCGAGCATCGATCAGCAGAATAGAAAGCGTACTCGTTGATGCTCCTGTCGCCATATTGCGGGTGTATTGTGCATGTCCCGGCGTATCGGCAATAATAAATTTTCGTTTGGCTGTTGAAAAATAGCGATAAGCTACATCAATAGTGATCCCTTGCTCTCGTTCAGCCGCTAAACCGTCCACCAGCAAAGCGAGATCTAATTTTTCACCTTGAGTACCAATCTTTTTACTCTCGTTTTGTAAGGTGGAGAGCTGATCTTCGTAGATCTGCCGCGTATCATGAAGTAAGCGACCAATTAAGGTGCTTTTTCCATCATCAACATTGCCACAGGTTAAAAAACGTAATAACCCTTTGTTCTGTTGTGTTTTTAAATAATTTTCTACACCACCTGATTGTGCTATTTCACCGGCGATCAGTTGGTTGGTTTTGATGGCTGCAAGTCCCATAGTGACTCCTATTAAAAATAACCCTGACGTTTTTTAAGTTCCATTGAAGCAGACTGATCACTGTCAATTAAACGCCCTTGTCGCTCGCTACTGGTGGAAATTAACATCTCTTCAATAATGGCGGGTAATGTGTCTGCTTGTGAAGGAATAGCACCCGTTAATGGCCAGCAACCTAATGTTCTAAAGCGTACTTTTTGTTGTGTGATCACCTCTCCAGCTTTTAGGTCTATTCGATCATCGTCAACCATAATCAAGGTACCATCCCGCTCAATAACTGGACGGTGTTTAGCGAAATAGAGCGGCACAATATCGATATTTTCTAAATAGATATATTGCCAAATATCTAGCTCCGTCCAATTTGATAATGGAAAAACGCGAATACTTTCCCCTTTATTAATTTGGCCGTTGTAGTTTTGCCATAATTCTGGACGTTGATTTTTCGGATCCCAACGATGAGATCTATCCCTAAATGAGTAAATACGCTCTTTAGCACGCGATTTTTCTTCATCACGACGCGCCCCACCAAATGCGGCATCAAAACCATATTTATCCAGAGCTTGCTTAAGACCTTCTGTTTTCATGATATCTGTATGCTTAGCGCTACCATGAATAAAGGGATTGATCCCCAATTGTGCCCCTTGGGGATTACGATAAACTTTGAGATCAAAACCATACTCTTTGGCCGTTTTATCGCGAAACTCATACATCTCACGAAATTTCCAACCCGTATCAACATGTAAAAGAGGAAAAGGTAATTTCGCCGGATAAAAAGCCTTACGTGCTAGATGCAACATCACCGAAGAATCTTTGCCTATTGAGTAAAGCATGACGGGATTTTCAAATTCAGCGACAACTTCACGCAGTATATAAATGCTTTCTGCTTCTAATTGCTGAAGATGGGTTAATTGTGTTTCATTCATAACAACCTCGTTTAGGCAAAATGAACCAAAGATGAGTGGATGGCAGAGGTATGTTGAGTTTGTCTATCACCAAACCACGCAAGTTGGTGATGTAATGCAGCAACTTCTCCAACGATTAATAATGCCGGGGTGGGAGCTTGCTTAGCTAATTGCGCTAATTGTGTTAAATTTCCCGTTAAGATCTGTTGATCATGGCGTGTAGCGCAACTAATGACGGCAATAGGGGTGAGTGGTGAACGACCTTGCTCTATTAAACGCTGGCTAATAAGTTCTGCTTTCGTCGTTCCCATATAAATTGCTAACGTATGATTAGCTTGCGCTAAAGCTTGCCAAGCTGGCTCTATCCCCCCTGATTGGCAATGCCCAGTCATAAAAGTGACACTTTGCGCATAGTTACGATGAGTTAATGGAATACCCGCATAAGCACTGGCCCCACTAGCTGCGGTAACACCGGGAACAACTTGAAAAGGAATGCCATGTTGTACCGCAATTTCAAGCTCTTCTCCTCCTCGTCCAAAAATAAAAGGATCGCCCCCTTTTAGTCTGACAACTCGTTTACCAAGCTGAGTATATTTCACAATCAATTGATTGATTTCTTCTTGCAACGTACTGTGTTGCCCCGCTCTTTTACCCACACAAATTCTATCAGCATCACGGCGCACCAGTTCTAAGATGTCTGCACTGACTAAACTGTCATAAAGTACCACCTCGGCCTGCTGGATAACTTGCAAACCTCGTAAGGTTAATAAACCGGCATCACCCGGCCCTGCCCCCACTAAAGCAAGCTCACCTTGTGGGCTATCTGGATGAGATAGTTGTTGTTCGAGCTGTGCTTGCGCTTGTATTAATTGACCACTTGCCACTAATGAGGCAAATTTGCCGCTAAACGCTTGCTCCCAAAAGCGGCAACGTGCTTGAAAACCAGTCAGTTTTTGTTTCACTTTATTGCGCCATTTCCCCGCAATAGTCGCCATAGTCCCTAATGAGGTAGGCAATAATGCCTCTAGCTTTTCCCGTATCATACGAACTAAAACAGGAGCTTTGCCCGCTGATGAAATAGCAATTAATATCGGATTTCTATCGATAATGGCAGGAAAGATAAAAGAGCATTGGGGTTGAGAGTCGACGACATTGACAAAAATGTGGCGTGCTTGCGCATCTAGATACACTTGTTGATTTAATACCTTATCGTCTGTTGCCACGATCACCAACATCATGCCAAGTAAATACTCTGACTGATATTGCCCTGCAATCCACTCAATTTGATTTTGCTGATAAGCAAGATGCAATTCATCACATAACTGTGGCGCGATAACACGTAACCGAGCGCCCGCTTTTAATAACAGTACGGCTTTACGCGCAGCGACATGCCCACCGCCAACCAGTAATACTGGGCGCTGTTTTAATTCCACAAATAAGGGTAGGTAATCCATACGCGTATCTCACATTTTTATTGTTTACTTATATGAATAACGACTATAAAAGGTGCATTCGGGGTTATGAAATGACAAAAAGCTATGTGATGGAACAGAAAGGAATAAGCAAAAATATAATAATTTCAAATGGTTATTATTTTACTCACGGCAAAGAGGGCAACAGATGACTCTATTGCCCACTCAAAATAAATAGCGATATTAATAATGAATAATATTATTCGTGTAATCCACACTCACGTTTTAAGCCAAAGAATCGCGTCTCTTCTTCACTCATTCCCTCTTGCCATTTGCGTGTCGTATGCGTATCACCCACAGACAGATAACCTTGTTCCCATAATGGATGGTAAGGTAAATTATGCTGTTTAAGATATTGATAAATTTGTTTATTATCCCAATCGACTATCGGTAGTAACTTAAAAATACCTTTCGCTATAGATAAAACAGGTAAATGCTCTCGACTTTTGGATTGCTGGCGTCGTAGCCCTGCAAACCATGTCTTCGCCTGTAACTCCTTTAATGCCCTTTCCATTGGCGCAACTTTATTTATTTGGTTATAACGTTCGATACCTTCAATCCCTTGCAACCAAAGCTTGCCATAGCGTGCTTCTTGCCAAGATGAAGATATTTCAGCGCGATATACTTTTAAATTAAGTTGTAGTGAAGAGGTTAATTCATCAATAAATTGATATGTTTCGGGAAAGAGATAACCTGTATCTGTCAAAATTACAGGTATATCGGGATATTGTCTGGTGAGCAAATGCAAACAAACTGCCGCTTGAATACCAAAACTTGAGCTTAAAACGAACTGGTTAGGAAGATGTTCTAAAGCCCAAATCACCCGCTCTATCGCCGTTTTTTGCTCTAATTGTTGGTTGATTTCATCAAGCGCCAGTCGCTGCTCTTCAATCGATAGCAACACCAATTGAGAAAGTGATAATCGACTCATATCCCCTCCTGCACTTCATAAAAATCAATGGCTGAATTAACAACGGGTTTGATAACATCAGTGCGAATAAGAAAATCACCAAAACCTTCATTTGATTGACGTGAAATAGCCCACTGACCAATTAAAGTATCAAGAATTTCAATGATTTCTTGTGATGAAATATTTTCACGATACATTCTAGGAATGCGAGTACCAATGCGGTTTCCTCCTAGATGTAAGTTATAGCGATCGGGGGCTTTACCCACCAATCCGACTTCCGCCAACATCGCACGACCACAACCATTAGGACACCCTGTTACACGTACAACAATATGCTCATCACTGACTCCGTATTTAGCCATGATATTATCAAGGGTGTCGGTAAATGCGGGAAGGAAACGCTCCGCTTCTGCCATGGCTAATGGGCAGGTTGGAAATGAAACACACGCCATGGCATGTTTACGCAGCGGTGTAACCTCATCATTAATTAAACCATATTGACGCGCTATCGCCTCAATCTGCTCTTTCTGTGCCTCTGGGACACCAGCAACAATCAAATTTTGATTAGCTGTTAAACGAAAATCACCAAGATGCACTTTGGCAATTTCAGCAACCCCCGTTTTTAACGGCGCATTAGGTTTATCGATTAATCGACCACTTTCAATAAATAAGGTTAGATACCATTTGTTATCAACCCCTTTTAACCAACCAATTTGATCACCACGGTGAGTAAATTGATACGGTCGGATCATATCAAACATAACGCCTGAGCGGCGTTCAACTTCCTGTTTAAATGTTTCAATACCAACGCGCTCTAAGGTGTATTTGGTTTTGGCATTTTTACGTTCAGTACGATTGCCCCAATCTCGTTGCGTCGTCACAATCGCTTCAGCGACTGCTAATGTTTTATCAATAGGAATATAACCAAATTCACTAGCTAAACGCGGAAAGGTTTTTTTATCACCATGGGTCATCGCAAGGCCGCCACCGACTAGCACATTAAAACCAACCAAATGCCCATTTTCTGCGATGGCAATAAAATTCATATCATTGGCATGCAAGTCAACATCGTTATAAGGGGGGATCACCACCGATGTTTTAAATTTCCGAGGTAAATAGGTTTCACCTAAAATAGGCTCCTCATCTGTTGTCGCCACTTTCTCTTTATCTAACCAAATTTCTGCATAGGCATGGGTGCGTGGCAATAAATGCTCGGATAGTTTTTTGGCCCATTCATAAGCTTCTTGATGTAATGAAGATTGTTCAGGGTTTGAGGTACATAGCACATTTCGATTGACATCATTGGCGGTTGCAAGGGCATCAAGGCCTGTTGACGCTAGCATTTGGTGAGCTGGTTTAACATGACCTTTTAAAATGCCATGAAATTGAAAAGTTTGACGATTAGTAATACGAATACTGCCATAGAGCGTATTTTCACTGGCAAACTTATCGATACTTAGCCACTGCTTTGGTGTGATGACACCCCCCGGTAAACGACAACGTAACATCATGGCATGACGAGGCTCTAGTAGCTGTTGGGCACGCTCGGCACGAATATCTCTATCATCTTGTTGGTACATACCGTGAAAACGAATTAATAAAAAATTATCGCCCTCAAAACCACCGGTTAGACCATTTTGTAGATCATCACTAATAGTGCCTCGTAAGAAATTACTCTCTTTTTTCATACGTTCACTATCAGATAGTTTTCCTTCAACCACTAAGGGCGCTTGAGTTTGTGATTTCATTTTAATAAACATCCCTCTGATAACGACGTGCTAAACGTAGCTCACTTAAATAATCATCTGCTTGCTCAATATTTTTATTGCCATGGGTCATTACTATTTCTAACAATGTTTGTTCAACATCTTTAGCCATTCTTGATGCATCACCACAAACGTAGAGATAAGCACCTTGCTGTAACCATTGCCAAATTTCCTGACCTTGTTCCCGTAATTTATCTTGCACATAAATTTTATCGGCTTGATCACGCGACCATGCTAAATCAATACGTGTTAACAACCCGCTTTTGACATAACGTTGCCATTCCACTTGATAAAGAAAATCTTCTACAAAATGAGGATTGCCAAAAAAGAGCCAGTTTTTCCCCGTCGCACCTTCACTTTCACGTTGTTGCATAAACCCTCTAAAAGGCGCAATCCCCGTTCCCGGGCCAATCATAATTACAGGGGCTTGATTATCTTCAGGTAAACGAAAATGATCATTACGTTCAATAAAAACGTTTACTGTATCGCCTTCTTGAAGTTGATCAGCTAAGAACCCTGAGGCACCTCCTGTATAAGCACGCTGATCGACGTTATAACGAACAACACCTAAGGTAAGATGAACTTCATCATCAACTTCTTGTTGTGATGAAGCGATGGAGTAAAGGCGTGGAGTTAATGGGCGCAATATATCAATAAACTCTTGAGCATTAGGTTGCGCACTATATTGACGTACCATTTCATTAATTGGGTAGGTTTGCGCATATTGCTGAAGTTTGCTTTTATCAGCCACCAGCGATAATAACTCTTCGTGGCGGGATAATTGGGCATACGCTTTAATAATTGGTGCACTATTTTGAGTTAATTCAACATGATGCAATAATGCTTCTTTTAACGTTAATGTTTGTGATTTAACATTTACCTGCTCATCCCCCGTTAACCATAATAGGGTAATAAGCTCATCCACTTTTTCTTCCGAATTCTTAAACCATACTCCTAGCGCATCTCCGGGAAGATATTGCAATTCAGAGCCTGCTAGACTGATTTCAATATGACGAATATCTTTATCTGAATGTCGACCGGTGATCTTCTGATTAGTTAATAAAGTGGCACTAAAAGGTGCATCACGATGGTAGCGTGCGGTATCGACACTGTCGGTTGTTCCTGATTGTGTTTGTTGTAATACTTGAGTATTTTGCTCAGGTATACGTATTTTTAAAATATCAGTCAGCTGAGTTATCCATTTATCAGCGTCAGCTTGATAATCAACATCTGCATCTAATCTTTCTAATAGACTGGTCGCGCCAAGTTGCGCCAGTTGATGATCAAAATCTTTACCTGCTTGGCAAAAATGTTCATAGCTACTATCGCCGAGACTCAGTACAGCATAAGCCGTTTGCTTCATTGGCGCGGCTTTTTTAGAGTGCAAATATTTATAAAATGTGATGGCTTCTTCAGGAGGTTCACCTTCCCCCTGTGTTGAGGTAATAATAATTAAGGTTGTCGTTTTGTGGATCTGCTTAAATTTATATTCACTCGCACTATAGAGCTCAACATTAAGTTGATTACCAACCAATTTATCGCGTAATTGTTCAGCTAAACGACGTGCATTGCCAGTTTGTGATGCTGATATCACGGTGATTGTTTCTTGTTGGGGAACCTGACTTTGTACACTTACCAGCTCATCTTTAGTGGATGAATGCTGATTTAATTGCCCCCAAAAATAGCCAGAAAGCCAAGCAAATTGGGCTGGAGTTAAGTCTTTCGTCACATCCTGTAATTTATTCAATTGCTCCTGTGTTAATGGAAGCATTGATAATAATGGGGGTTGATTGCTCATCGATCCTGCCTTAAAAAAACATTGCACTGCATCGGTGCTGTTATTGTGGTTGGACTTTTTTAATGAATATGAGGGTATCGCACGATCAGAGCACGACTTAAAGACTGGTTTGCTCTATCTAATAACCTTAAAGACTAAATTTATTTACCGATTTCCTTTATCGATATAATGAATAAACGAAAAAGAATATAATAAGTCGCTAAGGTTAAGCGATTAGGCGTAACACACTAAATCAGATACACTAAATAGACACCGTTTTATCTGTATTTTTTTACTATTTAAGTCAAGAGAGTTTTGATGATAACCACCATCTTTAAAGATTTTCAGTTTGAAGCTGCGCACCACTTACCCCATGTTCCCAAAGGCCATAAATGTGGACGTTTACATGGGCATTCATTTTTAGTGAGATTAGAAATCACTGGTGAAGTAGATGCGCAGTCAGGTTGGCTAATTGATTTTGCTGATGTGAAAGCCGCATTTAAACCGACTCTTGATAGGCTCGACCACTATTATCTTAATGACATTGAAGGTTTAGAAAATCCAACCAGCGAAGTACTGGCAAAATGGATTTGGCAACAAGTTAAACCATCACTCCCCCTGTTATCCGCCGTGATGGTTAAAGAGACATGTACCGCAGGATGTATTTATCGTGGTGAGTAATTTTCACCTAAAAAAATCAGCCACTCATAGGCTGATTTTTTTTAACGATAAATGACACACTAGGCGATATTTAAATATTTATGTGTTTGCATTGAAAAACGCCAATTACGCTCAATACAGGTTTTAATACATAACGCTGTTGCACTCTCTTTACAACTGATTGGTTGTAAGGCAACGATCGCCATAGGTTGTTGAGTTCTTAATCGCAGTAAATCATCCAGTGCTTCGATATCTTTTTCACGAGCAACAGGGTGTTTAATTTCATTGGCACGATTAATCGCACTAGATAAAACACTCAATCCACCTCGCATACCAACTTTCGGCGAAAGTGTTACCCATGTTGCTTCACTACAGAGGATGTCATGCGTGCCACTGGTTTCTATTTGGCAATCAAAACCTGCTTTTTCTAAGCCTTCCGTCAAAGGACGTAAGTCATAAAGGCAAGGTTCCCCTCCCGTTATCACCACATGCTTTGCGCTATAACGTTGTTGCCGGAAAAGTGATAAAATATCTTCGACAGTGGCTATACCCCAAGTATCACTTTCTTGTGTTTTAATGGGAATATCTCCAAGAGGGACTTTCTTGCTCTCTTCTTTTTCCCAGGTATGTTTGGTATCACACCAACTACATCCTACAGGGCATCCCTGTAATCGAACAAAAAGCGCAGGAACGCCAGTAAAAACACCTTCACCTTGCAAGGTTTGAAACACTTCATTAATGGGGTATTGCATAAGAAACTCTGATATCCAATGAATGCTGATGATTATTACAGATAACTGTCTCACCGTAAGAGGCTTTATGATAAGGTACATGCTTTGTTTTGGATAGCTAACGTGCGAAAAGACACTGAAAAAAAGAGAGCCGATTTTTCGGTTGGACAGAGATGGGAAACACTTTAGATGCAAAAAGAGAATAAACTTTCACGAGGACTATCAGGGCGGCATATTCGTTTCATGGCGCTAGGCTCTGCTATTGGGACAGGGCTTTTTTATGGTTCAGCCGCGGCGATTGAAAAAGCAGGCCCCGCTGTACTTCTTGCTTATCTTATTGGTGGTGCCGCAGTATTTATGGTTATGCGCGCATTAGGGGAAATGGCAGTCCATCATCCAGTGGCAGGTTCTTTTTCACAATATGCTAGCCATTATATGGGACCATTAGCCGGATTTTTAACTGGCTGGAACTACGTTTTTGAAATGCTTATCGTTTGTCTTGCAGACGTCACCGCATTTGGTTTTTATATGAAACTTTGGTTTCCCGATGTCGACCAATGGATATGGGTATTAGGCATAGTCTGTTTTATTGGTGCCTTAAATTTATGTCATGTGAAGATATTTGGTGAAATGGAATTTTGGCTCTCTATCGTTAAAGTGACTGCGATTATTGCCATGATTATCGGTGGTGTTGCCATAATGATCTACGGCTTTGGTCAGCAAACAGAACATCCAATTGGTATTTCTAACCTATGGGAGTTTGGCGGCTTTATGCCAAATGGTATAGAAGGCATTATTGCCTCACTCGCCATTGTGATGTTTGCATTTGGTGGTATTGAGGTTATTGGTATTACCGCCAGTGAAGCTAAAGATCCAGAAAAAACGATCCCTAAAGCTATCAATGCGGTGCCATTTCGTATCTTACTATTCTATGTACTGACCATTTTTATTTTAATGTGCATCTTCCCATGGCAACAAATTGGCCATAATGGTAGTCCATTTGTACAAATTTTTTCCAATCTGGGTATCAATTCAGCCGCTAACATTCTTAATCTTGTGGTGATCACCGCCGCTATCTCTGCCATAAACAGTGATATTTTCGGTGCTGGCCGCATGATGTACGGCATGGCACAAGAAGGGCAAGCACCTAAATCCTTTATGAAACTGACGCGTAACGGTGTACCTTGGATGACCGTATTAGTGATGTCAGTGGTGCTATTATTAGGGGTTGTGCTTAACTATCTTATCCCAGAAAAAATCTTCGTACTTATTGCCTCTATCGCGACATTTGCCACTGTATGGGTCTGGTTGATGATCTTACTTTCTCAAGTGGCTATGCGTCGTCAAATGAGTGCTGAAGAGGCGAAAAAACTAAAATTCCCTGTACCATTTTGGCCAATAGCACCCGCCATTACCATTATTTTTATGGCATTTGTGATAGCAATTTTAGGCTACTTTGAATCAACCCGAATGGCATTAATCGTTGGGTTAGTATGGGTGGCTATTTTAACTGTTGGTTACTATATTGGTATCAAACCAAGAATAACGCAGAAATAATCTGCTGTTATCAAGAAAAATAAAGGCTGTGAGTCATTCACAGCCTTTTCTTTATCCATTATCTGCGCTCAATACAATTAGGCTAGCGCTTGGGTTAAATCAGCAATTAAATCATCAACGTCTTCAAGACCGATTGATAAACGAATTAATCCATCACTAATACCATGGCGTTGACGCTCTTGTGCACTGTATGTCGCATGAGTCATAGTCGCAGGATGCTGAGCCAATGATTCACAATCACCTAAACTCACCGCTCGAGTAAAAAGCATTAAGCGATTAAGAAATTCTCTCCCAGCTTTTATTCCACCATTCAACTCCATACTTATCATGCCACCAGGTAACGCCATCTGCTTTTTGGCAAGTTCATATTGAGGAAAAGAATTTAATCCGGGATATGAAATCGTTGCCACCTTAGGATGATTTTCAAGAAATTGCGCAATAAGCTGCGCGTTATGGCAAATTTTTTCCATTCTAATGCTAAGCGTTTTTATCCCTCTTAAGACGAGTGCTGCATCATGAGGTGATAAACAAGCCCCCGTCATATCTTTTAAGCCCTCAACGCGAATTTTATCTGCTAATTGATAATTAGTGATAATTGCGCCCGCCATCACATCACCATGACCTGATAAATATTTAGTCATAGAATGTACGACAATATCCGCGCCTAAGGTTAGTGGCTTTTGTAAATAAGGCGAACAGTAAGTACTATCAACCATGACTAAAACATCATGTTGATGCGCAATATTAGCGATCTTTTCAATATCACTAACCCGCATATTAGGATTAGCCGGTGTTTCAAAGAAAATAAGCTTTGTTCTATCTGTAATTGCTTCGGCTAATTTTTCAGGATCGGTTAAATCAACATGTTTGATAGTGATACCAAATTTAGCCAACCCATGATTAAAGAAAGTAAAAGTACAACCATAAACGGTCATATCAGCAATGAGTTCATCTCCTGGCTGCAATAATGACCAACATGTTGAAGTGATAGCCCCCATACCGGAAGAAAAAACAACAGAGGCGTCTCCTTGCTCTAACTGAGCTAATCGTTTTTCTAATAAATCCAATGTAGGGTTAGATATACGAGTATAAAAATGCCCTTTTTCTTTCCCAGCAAAACAATCAGCACCATATTGAGCCGTGGGAAATGCAAAAGTGGACGTTTGAAAAACAGGAGGCACCAATGCCCCCTGATAATCTAACGGAGAGTAGCCATAATGTATTGCTTGAGTATTAAAACACTTATTACTTTGCGTCATTATATCTCCTTGACATTAATTAAACTTCTATTTTCTGATTATTTTCCCCAATAATTTGTAATGTCCTTAATACAATAGTTAATCCTTTTAAGGTGTCAGGATTTTTTAATAATGAAAAAGTCGCACCTAAGGTATATTTTTTATCCTGATAAAGAGATTCTTTTTTAGCCATATTAAAGGCCGTAGTTAATTCCCAAACCGGAATTAATGTTTCTTCAAAAGCAACCGCCAATTTTTCTACCGTTGCGTTATCCATAATATCGACGGTATCTGAGGCTAAAGATAATAAATCAACAATATTATCTAGGCGTTTTAATGCTAATAAAGGCCTTATTTTTTCTAATAAATGTTCTAAATGAATTTTATCTTCATTAGATAACAACGGTTTTTCATTTGGGCTTAAATTATTTTCACTCATTATTTTATTCCCCTACAATAATCCTCTGACCGTTGCCCAATATAAGCCCCGGTTATAACCGTTACGTAACATGCCACCGAGTTTTGTTGGAGGTGTTGGAATAACATCATGTTTATAGTCATACTGTAATGGCATACCCGCTGATAATCCCATTTGGGCAACAGCTTGTACTCGCCCATCATAAATTGCTGCCGGATAACCATAACGCAGTTCACCACAAATATTATTAGCTATAACCCCCGCTTGGTTATGACAGCTACCACCGGCCTTACTAATAGGCAAATCAACCGTATCACCTAACACATAAACTTGATTTAACCCATATACCTGTAATGTTTCAGGATCGGTCGGTAGCCAGCCTTCACCATTGTTATATTCACTTAATCCTGTATTACGAATGGCTTCTACCGCTGTTATAGGAGGTGTGCTCATTAAGATATCAAAAGGCTCTGCTTCTCCTTCTTTCGAATAGGCGATTTTCTTATCAGGATCAACATGACTTAATGTAAAACCACGCTTTGCTTTGATATCTCGTTCAGAAAAGACCGCAGGAAGTACTTCACAAACTTCTTGCTGCATAAAAAGACAATTTCTTAATAGTTGAGCTACAGTAGGATAGGTATAAACAATTTCTATATTACTTCTTACCCGTCGCTGACGTAAAAATTCATCCAGCATCAAGGTTGTTTCCATTGGCGCAATACCACATTGGTGAGGTACATTTGGCGTTTCAGGGAAAGTTACCGTGATAAATACACGCCCTTTTTCAATGGTAGCAATTTTATCTGCTAATTTTCGTGCAGCTTCATATTGATAAAAATGATTTCCAGCTTCAGCTAAACCTTCAATTCTATCAAGACGAGGAACACATCCTGTGGCTAATACGAGAAAATCATAGTGATATTTTTTCTTAGAACAACAATAAACTGTTTTATTATTAAAATCGAAACTTTCAGCTTTATCTATAACAAATTCAATTTCTGGTCTTAATAAACTTCTTTGTGATCGCATTAACTCTTCTTTTAAGAAAAGGTTAAATGCAATATACATAAATGCAGGTTTGTAATAATGGTATGGATTATCTGAAATAAGCGTAATTTTTATTTTTTTTGAAAATATTTCATCATTTAACTTTTTAGCTAAGATATTAGCGAGAATAGTACCGCCCGTACCACCGCCAATAATAACTATATTTTTTGTTGCCATATTATTTCCTATATTTGTAGGGAATTAGATAGACAAAAAAAGTATAGTAAAGCGAGTTAATATAACAAATAGATTAAATAGATAGATAAATTAAATATAGAGTAATAATACTAATCAATAATAAATACAATCATATTATATTAAAATATTTATATTTTAATATTAACGAATGTAATCATCACGAGTTAAGAAAATGTCGCCACCAAAGGATTATGATCAGATGCATCTGTAATTAAGATTTCCGCGTTATTTAGTGATAATCCACGATAAAATATATAATCAAGTGGCTTACCAAAAGCGCGAGTGCGTAAATCCTTTTCAAAGATCACTTCTTTAAGTTTTAATCTTCTAGCAAAACGCTTTAACACATTAACTCTTGGACGACTCCAAGCGTTAAAATCCCCCGCCAAAATAACAGGCCCTTTATGATCGATGATATGAGTCGATAAGCTGTTTAATTGTCTTTGATAAACATCAACACCGAAACTAAAATTGATCGCGTGTACATTTATCACCATTAAATGCTCACCAGTAATAAGTGGATAAACCGTAATTAATGCAGATTTAGCAAGCCTTAAAAAAGGCTCTTTTTCTCTTAATGGGCAACAATAGATAGGATGAGAACTTGATAAGGTCATAACACCCGCAGGGTGCTGTTGAAAGGCTAAAGCAGGAACTTGATCAGCAATTAAATGGTTTTTACCCGCAAAACGAACTAATTCAGGTGTTGTTTGCGCTTCTTGTAAAAGTAATAGTTGAGTATCGGTGGCAAGCGTTTCCAGCATACTACGCCAATTGACCCGTTGCTGTTTGTAAATATTCCAAACAGCAATTTTTAAAGTGCCTTCTGTATATAGTGGCATCCCAATCGGTAGCATCTCTTCTATTTGGCCTAAAGGTAGACTAGGTTCAATCCTTTCTACAGGTTGACCTGCTACAAAACGTACTGAATAAGTCGGTTTTTTCGCCATTAAGCAACCTCAGATAACCAATAGGATCTCTTGCTACCTATCTAGTATACCAAAGCTGGGATCTCCCCTCACCTTTTTAAAGAATATAATGATAAATAAGTGTAACTATTTTTGTAAAAAATAGCTTTAATGGCGAATTATTATGAAATAAGCACTGGTAATGTGAGCAACTTTGAATTTTAAACAAAAAAAAACCTAAATCTAATGACTTAGGTTTTCTTATGTGTTGGCGGAACGGACGGGACTCGAACCCGCGACCCCCTGCGTGACAGGCAGGTATTCTAACCAACTGAACTACCGCTCCGCTTATTCTTTACGCACTTAATGTCTTTTTACATTAAGGCTTTAATTTAATGCTTGGCAGTTCCCTACTCTCACATGGGGAGACCCCACACTACCATCGGCGCTACGGCGTTTCACTTCTGAGTTCGGCATGGGATCAGGTGGGACCACCGCGCTATGGCCGCCAAGCAAATTCTTGTCTATTACTCGCTTCCTTCCTTTCGGTAAGTCGCCAGTAATTCAATCTTGAACAAGCTGACTTTATTGTTTCGTCTCTCTGACAAAACACTTTCGGTGTTGTCAGGTTAAGCCTCACGGTTCATTAGTACTGGTTAGCTCAACGTATCGCTACGCTTACACACCCAGCCTATCAACGTCTTAGTCTTAAACGTTCCTTTAGGTCGCTTAAAGCGACAGGGAAGACTCATCTCGAGGCAAGTTTCCCGCTTAGATGCTTTCAGCGGTTATCTCTTCCGCACTTAGCTACCGGGCAATGCCATTGGCATGACAACCCGAACACCAGTGGTGCGTTCACTCCGGTCCTCTCGTACTAGGAGCAACCCCTCTCAATCTTCCAACGCCCACGGCAGATAGGGACCGAACTGTCTCACGACGTTCTAAACCCAGCTCGCGTACCACTTTAAATGGCGAACAGCCATACCCTTGGGACCTACTTCAGCCCCAGGATGTGATGAGCCGACATCGAGGTGCCAAACACCGCCGTCGATATGAACTCTTGGGCGGTATCAGCCTGTTATCCCCGGAGTACCTTTTATCCGTTGAGCGATGGCCCTTCCATTCAGAACCACCGGATCACTAAGACCTACTTTCGTACCTGCTCGAGCCGTCACTCTCGCAGTCAAGCTGGCTTATGCCTTTGCACTAACCGCATGATGTCCGACCATGCTTAGCCAACCTTCGTGCTCCTCCGTTACTCTTTAGGAGGAGACCGCCCCAGTCAAACTACCCACCAGACACGGTCCCCGACCCAGTTTATGGGCCTAGGTTAGAACATCAAACGTTAAAGGGTGGTATTTCAAGGTTGGCTCCATGCAGACTGGCGTCCACACTTCAAAGCCTCCCACCTATCCTACACATCAAGGCTCAATGTTCAGTGTCAAGCTATAGTAAAGGTTCACGGGGTCTTTCCGTCTTGCCGCGGGTACACTGCATCTTCACAGCGAGTTCAATTTCACTGAGTCTCGGGTGGAGACAGCCTGGCCATCATTACGCCATTCGTGCAGGTCGGAACTTACCCGACAAGGAATTTCGCTACCTTAGGACCGTTATAGTTACGGCCGCCGTTTACTGGGGCTTCGATCAGGAGCTTCGCCTTACGGCTAACCCCATCAATTAACCTTCCAGCACCGGGCAGGCGTCACACCGTATACGTCCACTTTCGTGTTTGCACAGTGCTGTGTTTTTAATAAACAGTTGCAGCCAGCTGGTATCTTCGACTGGCTTCAGC